>CAZDHC010000006.1:49250-51066 GCA_964505225.1 uncultured Bdellovibrio sp.
TGGTTTTCATTTTTCCTTGCAAGAACGGACTTGGTTTTTCGCCATATTGAAGTTTCAAATCCGCTCTTAAAGCAAAATTCTTAGTAAAATAAAATTTCTGACCAATTCCGGCATCAACCGCGTAGTAATTTCTGTGTTCATAAGCGGTCATACCAGCTCCCAGAATCGGATAGGTCGTCAAGTTGGTGACCCCTTGTTTGGTAAAGCTCATTTTCCCGTAAAACATGCTCCACTCATAATGAGCAAACAAACTGTATTTCAATTTTGGAGATCTTTCGAAATCCAAATTGTTCGGAGTCTCAGCCAAACCATCCGTATACAAAGTATTTAGCCCCGTCATCCACTGTGCGTAATTCAAAACCAGCGCAGATTCTTCACTCCAATGATAACCAACATTCAAACCAATCTTACTTTGATTGCGAATGGGCTCCAAAATATTCCAGCCATAGTAGCCACCCAATTCAAAACGTTTCTCAGTGACAATATTTCTTTTTTTAACGCTGTCAGGACGATCAAACTTAGGTAAGACCGACTCTTGAGCCAATTCATCTTCAGGAAAATCGATGGTTTCTGCTTGAACATAGCCAGATCCCATCAATAACACTGTCAAAACACAAATCTGCTTTTTAAGCTGCAAAATGTCCAAGCCCATAACCATAGATGAAACCCTCGCGTTTATTCATTCTGACTACGCGATGCAGTTTCAAGCAAGTTAAGGATCAATTTTGAAATATAAACACAGACCAAAGTCGTACTGACTAGCGAACTTTTCCTCGAAGCAAATCATGAATGTGGATCACGCCCACTGGTTTTTTAGGTTGTTCAGCCTGACTATCCAAAACAAACAAAACACTGATTCGAAATTGCTCCATTAAAAACAAAGCTTTTTCCGAAATCTCATTTACATCTATTGTTCTGGGATTTTTAACCATCATATCTCGCGCCAAACCAGCCAAAGGATCTTCAGAAGTTTCAAGTCTTCGGCGAATGTCACCATCTGTGATGATTCCCAAAAGATTTCCAGAACCATCAATGATTCCAGCTGTTCCTCGAGTTTCGCGCTGACTCATCATCGAAAATACTTTTCTTAGCGGAGTTTCTTCGCTCACCAAAATAAATCCTGTGCCTGTGTGCATATTGTCGCCCACTCGGCTCAGTTTAAATCCCAAACTTCCACCGGGATGATTTTCGGCAAACTGTTCACTGCCAAAGCCTTTTGCTTCCATCACCGCCATCGCCAAGGCATCACCCATCGCCAATGTCGCCGTTGAACTTGCCGTTGGAGCTAATTCTAAAGGACAAGCTTCTTTTTCAACTGAAATATCTAAAACCAAATTTGCAGATTTAGCCAAAGAGCTTTTCATGGATCCGGTCATCGCAATCAGCGCATTTCCTTTTCTAGAAACATAACCCAAGATTGCGGCAAGTTCTGGGGATTCTCCTCCATAGCTCAATGCAATCACGATATCGTCCTTAGAGATCACACCAAGATCACCATGTGAGCTTTCTGCCGGATGAAGAAAAAGCGCCGGAGTTCCAGTCGAGGACATGGTGCTGGCAATCTTTCTAGCGATCTGACCAGACTTTCCAATTCCCGTTACGATGACTTTACCTTGGCATTTAGAAATCAATTGAACCGCTTGATCAAAATGATTTCCCAAACGCTCTTTCAATTTCAAAATTGCTTGAGCTTCAATTTCCAAAACATGCCGAGCTCGTTCTGATGCACTTAACATTTCAAATTCCTTTAATTACGAGTAGGCCTGGGATTGCAACTTTGCCATTGCTCTCTCGCCTTGCTTCTTTGGATTTTCCA
>CAZDHC010000007.1:0-49806 GCA_964505225.1 uncultured Bdellovibrio sp.
AAACCCTACACTAAATTATTGCGTCAAACTTCCGGATAGAAAAAAGCTAGACACTATATTTACGGTCGATTGAGAAGATCGGCCCAATCAAATAGAACCCGAAGAAATGGGCCTTAAAAACAACAATAAGGTTGTGTCTTTCAAGCAATACAAACCTTGAAATATTCCAACTACTCCTTCAGCTATTTGCTCTTCACTGCCAAAAGCGGATCATCTGATCAAATTTTCCTTACCAAAGTTTGGAATAAATCGAGAAATACGTGAAAATTTAGATATCTATCAACTTTACTCGCAGAATAAGTGGAACCACAATAACGGCGGGCACAGAGGAGCGTATCTCTTGACAGGCAGCACGTTCAGCCAAAAAAAACTTTTACTGAGCTATCTAGCATGCTACCCTTCTCAAGATGTTGTATCCTTTCAATTAAATCCCAGGGTGCCCTGATTTCCAGAAGGAAGTCAGGGCTATTAGTTTTCACAAAATCCTTGAATCAGGTTTAGCTCTTCAGAAAACCGTCTTTCTCACAAATTGCTTAAGCACTCCACTGCTGTTAGCTTGTGCACAACAGTTTAACCGAGTGAAATGGCATGTCTTGATGAGTATGTTAGGGAAAGCTATGGGAAAAGACTATGGTCTCATAGCAAGACTTTGGCAGGTAATCTATTGACGTAAAGTCAATCCTCTGATTTGATATTAAAACATGGCTTCAATGAAGAGGGTTTTTCAATTTGCATTAGCTATACTATTGATAGGTTCGATAGTTCATTCCTCTTTTGATATATGAGCCTGGTCCCAAAAACTGGAGCACTTGATCCTTAAGTCTCTCTGTGTCTAACTAGACCAAGGAGAGAACATGAAGAAGCGGTTCACGGAAGAACAGATCATCAAAATTCTTCATCGGCATGAAGCTGGTGAGAAACCAAAAGAATTGGCAAGAGAAGTCGGCATCTCGGAGCCGACGTTCTATGTTTGGAAGAAAAAATATTCTGGAATGACAGTCAACGAAGCAAAGCGAATGCGCGATCTCGAAGCAGAGAACGCAAAGCTTAAGCGTTTAGTAGCCGAACAGGCACTTGATATCGTCATGCTCAAGGATGTGAATTCAAAAAAATGGTAAGGCCCAAGATCAAGCGAGTGGGTGTGGGATATTTAAGATCTAAATATCCCATCAGCCATCGTCGTGCTTCGCGGGTTTTGGGCCTGCGGCAATCCACAGCATTTTACAAAGCTCATCCAAGAAACGATGAGCCAATCAAAAAACGAATCAGCGAGCTGATTGAAGAACATCGAAGATTTGGTCTTCCAAGGCTTCACTATTTGCTGAAGCGAGAAGGTTTTGTTCAAAACGAAAAACGCACCAAACGCATTTACCGAGCAATGAATCTTCAGATCAGGAATCGCAAGCGAAGAACAAAACAGGGAGCTGTTGTGAGATTGCCAAGGCCCGTGCCGATAAAGCCCAATGAGATTTGGAGTTTTGATTTTGTTTCTGACCGAATCGAAAACGGCAGAAGGTTGAAGATCTTGACGGTCGTCGATGATTTTACAAAACGAAGTCCCGGAATATTGACTGAGTTTTCAATTACGTCGAATCGGATGATTCAATTTTTTGAAGAGCTTGGAGAAAAGCCAAAGCGACTTCGCTGTGACAATGGACCGGAGATGACATCAAAAGATTTTCTGGACTGGGCATACAGAAGCCAAATTGAGATAGAATATATCCAACCGGGCAAGCCAACGCAAAATGCGTTCATCGAATCGTTCAACTCGAGGATCAGAGCTGAATGTTTGAATGAGCATGCGTTCTTGGATCTTCGAGATGCGAAGAGAAAAATTGAAACCTGGTGGAGCTATTACAACGAAAGGCGACCTCACACCTCGATTGGAATGAAGACGCCGATGGAATTTGAAAAAGAATTTACACAGGACGACTAAGATTCAAGTTGCACGGAAATTGGGACCAGGCTCAATTGATCTAGAATTTGAGGTAGCACGTTGATTCTAATCTTCACAAAGAGGGTCGATGCGAATTCAACCACTTCGTCATGCGAAAATATAGAGCCTGAAGGGACAAAGATAATAGTAGGAAACGGGTGATCATGAACTAGGTTTTCCAGGAAATCTTTGGCAACCCCAACTGTCACCGCTCCTTGGTGGACAATAAAACGATTGGCACGTTTACTTTGATTAAATGAGAAAATAACAACTTTATCGGTCGCTCTTTCAACTGTCCTAATTATGGCTGCCTTGGTCCCATGGACCGGGATAAGTTCAATAGAATCCTTCAGCGCATAGCTATCTAAAAATATTATTTGATCTCCAAAAGTCTTAGCCATCCGACAAATGTCTTTTACCCATTGATCTTGAATCTTCGGTAATGGATTATAAAAATGAATCCCAAAATCTTTTACCAATTCATAGATTCTTACCGGTTCATAATCTTTTTTTATCCAATTTTTAATAACTTGAACTAAAAAGTGCCCTGTCCAAAGGGACTTTTTAAGGCCAAGATCCCTAGGAGATTTCGAAGTCAAAATATAATACACCCACTTTAATTGATCGACAGATAGGGGCTGTACTCTGTTGGTTGATCGAGGACGCTCAAGAGCTCTAGCTTCCTTCCCACCCCGCCCGTATTCTTTAAACCACTGCCTAATTTTCCGAATACTAATATCTTCATGGCGCCTGACCCACTCAGCAGATTTGCCATCTAAAATATGCCGAATGACTCTTTGTTTCTTGGTCATTTTATTCTGCATAGTATTATTTAAACAGGTTTGCCTATAAAGGGCACTGAGAAAATAAAAGACCGACGCTCAACTAGCTCAAGTGAGCCGCAAAAACAGTATTTATTTGTTGATAGATAAATTTGGTGAAAAGAGAATTTCAGCCTAAAGGAAATCAGGCGAGAGCAGAAGTCTACTCGCCTGATTAAAAGTCAGATTAGAAATAAGCAATTAAATTCAGATCGTACTCAGAGTTTGAATCAGAACCGGTGCCATCATAAGAATCAAGACCAAGTTTGCTACTAGACGTAGCCCAAGCTGGATTAACAATATATTTTCCACCAGCCAAAGTAATCCAGACTCCAAGCTCGTGGTTGAAGTTATTAGCGGTATCAGCATTATACTGAGCTCTTTGAAAGCCAACCGAACGCAGATCAAGATATGGACTATAGTAAGCATTTACAGAATCATTGAAGTTATACGCGAAATTAGGTCCAAGAATAGTTCGCAAAACACTGTCAGAACCTCTAGATGAATCTTTGTTTTGTGCAGTGTTCATATAGAGCCTTGCTTGACCCATTAGGCTTACATCAATTCTCGTATTTACTGGCCATGTAATCCATACTTGGGATCTAAGAGTCCCAGCGCTTTTATCAATTTTGGATTTCTGAGAAACCGGCACATAGTACCGAGACAAAAGAGAGTATTCATTTGATCCCAGCAGAGTACCCATTTTGTAATTCAAATGAAGTGTTGGATCCAATGTTTTATAAGGACTTTCTACTCCATTATCACTTTCAAAGTCAGCTAATTGGCTTCTATCCGAAATTGAGCGAAGACCAAAATTGTGAGAAACTCCCACCTTCATTTTCTCGGTCACTGCATAGTTAAGACCCAAAGAGTTTACAGAATCAATCAATGCTTTAGATCCATTGTCTTTCACATCATTCACCATTGCGAATGCCGACATGGCAAAAGAACCTGCGAATTTACTTTTACCTGCTGGAGGTGCCTGTGTTGCAGTTGTCGACAAGGTATTAACTGTTGTCGCACTTGGTTCGGAAGTCGTAGCACTTGGAGCAGAACTATTTGAATTTGGAAGCTGAGTTGTTGATGTCTGAGCAAAAGCAGTCAAGCTCATAGCCATCACAATACTGAAAATTAGTTTCTTCATTTGGTAAGGTCCCCTTTAAATTTTTCCGAAACTCTTGATTTAGATATTCGGTGGTTTTATCAAAACATCAACGTCATACTAAAAAGCAACATATATGCCACTAAAAATCTTTATTTATGGTGCCAGAACTGCACTTGGTAGCTGAAGATGAATGAATTTCACTCCGACCTGGGTATAACTTTCAAACAAAATCCAGCTGCCTAGCCAGGCCAATAACAAATTCTTAACTAATTGCCTGCCTTTGGTGTCATTTCGACCTCATTGCAGTTTAATGTAGTACAAGAGCCTATTGTTTAAATTCGGAGGGTGTCACCGAAGGATGAATTCTTGACATTAAACACTCTGATTGGTTTAAAGGTCCCATGGAGAGAGTCCCAATTTATATAGTTCTTTTGCTTTTAATTACCTCCATATTTCATTCAAGTTTTGATAATGGTGCGCATGCGTCATTTTTGAACTCTAACTCTCCCTTAGCCCCTTTTGTAGAAAATCAATTTTCAACAGTCTCTGCCGACTGTCCTTTAGAGCATCATGCCTCAGCCTCTGGAAATCACTGCTGCCATCATATTCCGGCATTTGTTCTACCTAATCTTTTTCGATTTGTTTTACTGCCAGTAGATACCGCTACATATATTTCTCCAAAGGTTCTTTTAGGCATTCTATGTACGCCGCTGAGAAGACCTCCGAAATACACCAATGTTTTAGTCTAGAAACTCATGGTTAGTTTTTACTTTCATTATCAATTTGCTCTGTAATGGTTTTTCCATTTCCTGGGCATACATCTTTCAAAGGATTAAAAATGCGCTTCATTATTTTGTTTTCAATTTCATTATTTTTATTCGGCTGTTCTATAGCTCCAGTTAATCAAATCACTAAGTTAACAGGGCAGAAACAAGCCCTAGCGGAAATTAACAGCCCTGGCATTAAAGCAGGGGATCATGTTCAGGTGCTAAAGAAAGTATGCAGAGATGTTTATAGAAAAGACATGCCGTCGCAAAAGTGCTCAGAAACTTTAGTAGGAAAGGCATCAATCTTAGAACTCAACTCTGGAAAACAGGCCCTGATACAAGCAGACGAAGGAACTGTATTAGAGAGCGGTCTATTGCTGGAAAAAATTGAATAATAATCTGTTGTAAAAGAAATGCCCATTCAGCTTTATGGGTGGGCATTTCACAGTTAGCGCGAGGGTTGTTTTAAAATCGAAAAGCATTCCTGCGAGGGGAACAAAAAAACAGAAGAGCCAAAACCACCCACGGTTCCGACAGCCTCACTTGTGAACACCAGTAAAAAGAACAGTAAGGTCGTGCTTGAAAAAGCCATGCTGTCAAACTTTGCCGTTTATGCTTAAAAGCCGGAGCGAGTTTGCAATTACGATTAGCGATGCTCCCATATCAGCGGCTACTGCAAGCCAGAGATTTGAAAGTCCAAAAATTCCAAGTCCAATAAAGGCAGCTTTGATTGCCAGCGCAAATCCGATGTTAAAGCGAATGATCCCTAGAGTTTTTCTCCCGTGATGAATAGCTTCTGCAAGTTGTCCGAGGTCGTCTGTCATTAAAGCAATGTCGGCTGTTTCAATTGCGGCATCCGTACCAGCAGCGCCCATCGCAATTCCAATGGAGGCTTGAGCAAGGGCTGGGGCATCGTTGATTCCGTCGCCGACCATGCCAACGTAAAGATATTGTTTTGTGAGGGATTGGATTTCAAAAACTTTGTCTTCAGGTAGAAGATCTCCACGACCCTTATCAATCCCGACGATTTTCGCAATCGAATCGACAGTTCTTTGGTTGTCGCCGCTCAAGATCAGAACTTCTTTAATTCCAACACGGTGTAGATTCTCGATGGCCTTTCCGACGCCTTCGCGAGGTTTGTCAGCGAGGCCCAGAATTCCTAGAATTTCGCCCTCACAACCTGAGTGAGGCTTATGTCCCACGATCATAACCGACTGAGCTTGATCTTCGAGAGTCTGAAGGTAGTTTTCAACTTCAGGACTGCATACGTTTAGTTCATGAGCGAGCTTATGATTTCCAGCGAAATAGTGATGTGAGCCAATAGAGCCTTCAACACCTTTACCTGGTATAACTTTATGATTTGATACTGGGGAGTCGGTCGCATGCTTGCTCTCACAGAATTCAACCACTGCCTTCGCTAAAGGGTGATTGGATTGTTTTTCTAGCGAAAGAGCGACTTGCATGAACTCTTTTGTTTTGGATGATCCCCAAGTTCTTTCGGAAACAACTTTGGGCCGCCCTTCGGTGATAGTTCCAGTTTTATCCACGGCAATGGCGCGTAGTTTTCCTAGGGCTTCAAGATAGACGCCCCCTTTTACCAGAACACCATTCTTCGCGAGTGCCGTTAGCGCCGACACAACTGAAACGGGCGTGGCAATGACGAGAGCACAAGGGCAAGCGATAACCAGAAATACCAGCGACCTATAAAACCACAAATCCCACGATTGAGAAAATAGCAGTGGAGGAATCAAGAATACCAATAACGCAACAAGGGTGACGATAGGCGTATAAATTTTGGCAAACTTGTCCACAAACAGCTGCGACGGAGCTTTCTTACTTTGAGCTTCCTCGATCAAACGAATCACACCCGCGATCTTTGTGTCCTTAAAGCCGTGGCTAACAGTCGCAGTTAGGCTACCGCTTTCATTAACGGTCCCAGCTAATACAGTATCCCCAACGCCTTTGGACACAGGTTGCGATTCGCCCGTGAGAGGCGCCTGGTTAACGTAAGAAGATCCTTCAACGATCAATGCATCAAGTGGAACTCTATCTCCTGCCCGAATGAGTATCTTCTGACCTACAGTAATCTCCTCAACTGGCGTCGAGCTAATGTTCCCATTTTCCGCGACCAGGGTTGCAACCTGAGGGGTGATCGAAAGGACTTCTCTAATGGCTTTTCTTGCCCTGGCCACACTAAAGGCCTCTAGCATCTCCGCTAACGAGAAAAGAAACACGACCGCCGCCGCTTCCGAATATTCGCGAATGGTAAATGCTCCGACAGCCGCCATGGTCATAAGCACATTCATGTCGAGGCTTCGTTGCTTCAGGGCGCGAACAGCTTTTGGAAATATCAGGGCTCCACCAGTGAGTGTTGCCGCTAGGTAAATCGAAAAAAGCCACGCATTTGATAACTCCAAGAACCATTGACAAATAAGGCCAATGACCAGGAATGCACCGGAGAGACTTACAAGTATGACTCTATTTTTGTTTGCCGCAACAAACGAAAGCTGCCGAGAAGTTTCCTGAACCCTAACACCAGATTTATTGATCAAAGCGACTATCTCTTCTTTTTTAAAGGAAGGATCATGCTCAACGGAAACTTGCGACGTCATTAGGTTTGCTGTGACCCTTGCAATCTTTGAATGACTCAATGATTTCTGAATTGCAGCAATCTCATCAGCACAATCCATCCCTGAGACCGAAACCGTTGTTATGGTTGAGCCCTCAATCTGGTTAAGAATTTTGCTCTCAATTTTGGACGCATCCGAATTGCAGCAATTGCCTGTATGTTCAGTCTTTTCCATAAATTTCCCCTAACATCAGGACCATCGGGGACGCTGACGCTCCGATGGCTTATCGACAATACGATTCAACTTCATCCAATTCTAATACGTTACTTTTTTTCCTCATTTTCATTGGCAGAGTGTGTGTGATCATCGTGTTTCTCGTCGCATTTGCAGTCCTTTTCAGATTTCTTGCATTTTTCGCACGTATGCTTTTTGTCGGAGGCACTCTGCTTTTCCTTTTTTGAGCCGTGCTTATGATTTTCACCGGCCTGCGCACCAAAACATAGGGCAAGCGATAGCATCATTGCTGTTAAAATTTTTTTCTTCATAAAATTCCTTTCGTTAAAAATGGCAAAAGCCATCGGTTGATTAAAGTTAGTGAGCTACGCGGCCTTTCATTCTTGATTCAAATCTCGAAAATAGAATCGGAAGCACAATTAAAGTCAAAAGTGTCGATGAGATAATTCCCCCGATAACCACAGACGCAAGTGGTTTTTGAACTTCGGCTCCGATGCCAGTCGAAATCATCATCGGGATAAACCCAAAGACTGCAACGAGTGCTGTCATAAGAACTGGACGCAGTCGAACTATTGTTCCTGAAAGAACGAGATCTTTTCCAGTTTTTCCTTGAGCCTTCAGTTGGTTGAAGAAATTGACAAGTACGACTCCGTTTAAGACGGCGATTCCTGAGAGGGCAATAAACCCGATGCCTGCCGAAATGCTAAACGGAAGACCGTTCAAAATCAGACCGATAACTCCACCGACGAGAGCCATTGGGATACAAGCGAAAATGAGAAAGGTCTGCGCAACACTTCCGAATGCTGCGTAAATCATCATAAGAACCAGAGCTAGAGCAATTGGAGCTAAAATCAATAGACGTGATCTTGCTTGTTCTAGGTTCTTAAAATTTCCGCCCCATTCAAGGTAGTAACCATCAGGAAGCTTAAGTTGCGCTTCAACTGCCTTTTGAGCCTCTAGAACGAATGACTCAGTATCACGACCACGAAGGTTGATGAGAACCGCTGTTCTTCGATTTGAGTTTTCCCTGTTTACCGAACCATAGGTTTCTTTAAAGGAAATATCGGCAAGTTTCCCAAGTGGAACCAAGACATTAGGTCCCACTCCAACAGGCAAATCTTTGATCGTGCCTAGATCAGACCTCAGATCATTTGCAAGCCTCACAACAATCGGAAACTTTCTTTCTCCCTCATAAAGAAAACCTGCTTCCTGACCTCCGAGCGCGATTGAAACGGTATCGAGGACGTCTTTTACAGATCCGCTGTAAGCAGAAAGTTTTGACTCGATTGGTTCAATTCTTAAAACTGGCGAAGTGCCTGCTAAATCCACTTCGACGTCGCCAGCTCCTTGAATTTTAGCCACGATTTCTTGCGTCTTCTTTGCGAACTCGACAAGCTTATCTAAATCCGGGCCAAAAACTTTAACCGCAACATCAGCTCTGGTTCCTTCAAGCAATTCATTGAAGCGCATTTGAATAGGCTGAGATGCTAGGTATGTTTGACCTGGAATTTCCTTTTCAAGTTTTTCAACTATGAGTGAAACGAGACTTTGAAAAGTTCGTTTTTTCCCCTCAATTTCAGGCCAGTCGTCACGAGACTTCAGCATAATGTAGGTATCAGAGACGTTGACCCCCATGGGATCTGTTGCAACTTCACTTGTTCCTATTCTTGAAAAAACATGGCTGACCTCTGGAAAGGTCTCGACGACCTTATCTGCTTTCCTCTGAAATTCGACTGACTGACTTAAACTGGCATTCACGGGTCTGATCATATGAAAAGCGAATGAGCCTTCACTTAATTGGGGCAGAAATTCGGCTCCTCTCGTCATGAAAAGCGCAACACCCAAAACAACTGAAAGAAGTCCTACACCCATCGTTAGGCTTTTGCGTTTATAGGCAAATTCGAAAAATGGAACGTAGGCTTTTCGAATCCATTCCATGAGCTTTGGTTCTTTGTCCTCTGTCTTACCTGACAAGAAAATACTTGCGAGTGCCGGTGCAGTTGTAAAAGAAAGAATAAAGGCCATCATGACGGCAATTGCGAAAGTTGCGGCCATGGGGATAAACATTTTTCCCTCAACTCCTGTCAGAGCAAAAACCGGCAAGAACACCATCACAATAATGAACTGGCCGAAGCCAGCGGCTTGCCTAATTTCAACCGTGGACTCGTAGACAGCTTTTTTGACTTCTTCCTTACTCAGGTTTCGTCCCAGAGACTTCGCCCGGTCGTGAAGGAATCTCACACAGTTGTCCAGCACGATTACAGTACCATCCACGATGATTCCGAAATCTAGCGCTCCGAGACTCATCAGGTTTCCTGAAATTCCAAGCGGCTTCATGACGAGAAAAGTTGCGAGTAGCGAAAACGGAATTGTCACAGCAGTAATAAGGGCTGCTCGAATATTTCCAAGCAAAATGAGCAAGATGATCGTAACGAGAAAGGCACCCATCATAAGATTGTGTTCAACCGTTCCAAGAGTGGCGTTCACTAAATCTGAGCGGTTATAGACCGTGGTGATTTCAACGTCTTTTGGAAGAGTTTTTCTAATTTCATCAATTTTGGTATGAACACGGGTTGAAACCGTTCGACTATTTTCTCCGAGAAGCATCATGACGGTGCCAAGTACGACCTCTTCACCATCATAAGTAGCAGAGCCCGTGCGAAGCTCCTTGCCTAAAGTCACTTTAGCAATATCGCCAATGGTAACGATCTTAAAAGACTCTAAGCTTTTGACTGGAACTCTTTCGATAGCCTTGGGATTTTTGATGAGCCCTACGCCTTGAATGAGAAATTGCTCTGCTGTTTGCTCAACATATCCGCCGCCCACGTTCTTATTTATTTTCTCTAGAGCTTCGCCGATATCTTCAAAATGAATTCCAAAGGAAGCCATTTTCTTTGGGTCAGGTTGAACGTGATACTGTTTTTCAAAGCCTCCGGAAGTATTGATTTCTGCGACACCTTCGACTGTTAAAAGTCTTGGCTTAACGAACCAATCCTGGAGCGCTTTAAGCTCCATGAGTTGCTTCACTCGTTCATCGCCTTGTTTTTTTTCTTTGAAATCTAAAACGAACTGATAAATCTCACCAAGCCCGGTTGAGATCGGACCCAGCTCTGGCTTCGCGGAACTAGGTAAGTCGCCTGAAACCCCCTGAAGGCGTTCAGTGACAAGTTGCCTTGCTCGGAAAATATCAACGGCGTCTTTGAAAATCACTGTGACTTGGGACAGGCCAAACCTTGTAATGGATCTAACTTGTTCAACTCCCGCCACTCCTCGCATGGAGGATTCAACTGGAAAGGTCACAGTTCTTTCAATCTCTTCAGGCGCAAGACCTTCGATGATTGTATTGATCTGGACCTGATTGTTTGTGATGTCGGGTACTGCATCAATCGGCAAGTGCTGAAAGCTGTAGACTCCTGCTACTACAAGCAGAACCGTTAGAAAGAGGACAACACCGCGATTATAGATTGAAAAATGAATTATTTTGTTCAACATAAATTTAGCTCCATTTAGTGTGAGTGGCCTTCAGGAGCGCCACCAAATGCGGCAATCTCTGCGATTCTCAAGAACCCAAGACCCGTGATGGCAATTTCGTCGCCACTTTTGAGATCTTTTGAACGGATCTGGATTTTATTTCCTGATCGACTGATCTGTTCAAAGTCGACACGCTTATAGAAGCCAGCCCGGTAGCGGTAGAGGTTTACTTCAAGACCGGCGGTGACAACAGCCTCGTTTGGAATTTCAAAAGCGCTATTTGCTATAACCTTGAATTTTTGAATCTCAAAATTTTTCTCTGCTTCTGGAGAGAGCTGAATGCCCTCATTTTCACTCGCGGCTAGAATTCCTTTGCTGGGTCCAACTTGAGGATTTTCTTCTTCACCATGAGCGTGTTCGTCGCCATGCCCGTGCTCTTCGGACGTCTCATCAGAGTGATTGTGTTCAGCCTCTTGCTCTTCGCCCTTTTCATTTTCATGAGTTCCATGCTCTTCATGTTTGGGTGATTCAGTTTTTGCCTTCTTTTCAGATGCGTGATCGTGGTTATCACCCGCGTGCGCATAATTACCAGCCATGTAGGCAACTAACAGACTAGTTAATAAAATATATTTTCTCATAAGATTACCTCGCCAAATTTGTTATCAAGGATAAGAATCCTTCCTAGGGCCTCAAGAGCTTCGAGCTCAGAAGCGTTTCTTCTCTCTTCGAGTTCAAAAAGCTGCCTGTGGGCTTCGATAACCAGAGAGCTAGGCACGAGGCCTTTAAAGAATTGCCGCTCAAGCTGCTCATGTTTTTCATTTACAATTCTAAGACTTAAAGAACTTTTCAGACTTTGAATCGTTTGGTTGTAACGGTTCACAAGCTCTTCTCTTGTTGCGGAGATTTTTCTTTTTGTCTGATCCACACCCATCTCGGCCTCTAAAATTTTTTGAGCACTGTAAGCGCGGGCCGCACGATTCTGATTGAAAACCGGCAGCGGCATTGAAAGCCCAAGGCCCACAAATGTTGTCGACTCGCCATTTTCTTTTACGGCCTTCACAGAAGGTCCTATCTTGAGATCCGGCCACGATTCTCCCTCTGCTTTTTGCTTCTGGCTTCTTGCGAGTTTTAGGTTCGCCAGTGCAGCACGCACCTGTGGTGACTCTCCTGCCGGCGATCCATTTTCCACTGAAGGCCACACCTGCTTTACAGGTGGAAGATTTTTTGAGAGGAGACTCTTTGAAAGGCCTGTTATAGCATTGAGTGATCTATAGAGCTTTTCTTCATCAGCCTTTAATTTGGTAAGCCTTAGTTGATGATCGGCCAGTGCCATTTTAAAGACAGATAAAGATACATCTTGTTCTGGCGATAATGCTGGTCGTTTTTGAAACTGCTTAACAATCTTGGAGAACGTCTCAACCGATTCTTCTTCGATATGAATTTCGCTTTTTAGATGAGAGAGGCGATAAAGGCTTAGCATGAATTCGAGTCTTGACTGATAAACTCCCAAGTCTCGGTCAGCACGTGCCCGTTCAATTTCACTCTGAGCTTCGCCCACTAAGGCATCCCTTTTCCCACCTAATCTCAAGGTAAAAAATAGGGTTGCACTGGTCTCCGATTTCTCAGAGCCTTTAGAAACTGTTTCTGCATCTAGTTCTGGATTGATCCATTGCCTTGCAACTCCATCAAGCTCTTGAGTTGCTTTCAGTTGTTGCTCAGAAATTCCAATTTCAGAAGAAGATTTTTCCGAACACCGAATCACCTCTGTATAATTTGTAGCTTCACAATTTGTTCCTGACTCAGCAGCAAAGATCAGTACTGGCCATAAAAAGTAAATCAGACTCATAACGATTAAATACTTTTCTCTCATTGTAGAGGTCTCCATATAGTTGTCCTCATGTCAGCGAGGAGCATCGAGCAAATGCCCTGGGATTCTCCAGGTCTATTAGTCAAAAAGTAATGAAATATTTTGCAATGGGGGCAATGCAAAACCTAGGTATATTTTAGGTTACGCAATTGGAGGTCGGAAGAGACTTGTCGGGAAATCCGAAACCACAATAGATAGGTCTGTGAATTCCAAAATCTGATCCGGTGAGACTAGTGATAAAGCCAATAAGGAACTTAAAATAAAGACGCAGTGACCGAGATGACAATTATGGTGAGCAGAACCCGCATGGTGATGAGCTGAGGTTTGTTGTCCTTGCGGAGGAACGCTTTGTCTTGTTATTGAACTTTGATTTTGTAATTCAAGAGAAACTCTTGGCTCTGCCTTAAAGGAAGCACAAGATGCGTTTGCCTGGCTGAGAATGCCAATCAAAGTGATTGTAGTAATGAACAAAATAATGAAAATTCTCAATTAGCCCCTCGCTGAGCCAATATGAAGTTTTTGCTATAGCAAGTCAACTACATCCTCCAGGTAGAATAGCTTATCCCGCTGATATAACTACTTTTTATATGACGCGCTTTTGAAAACAAAAATATGCCAAAGGTAAGGGCCAGCCAATAAAAGGCCAGTGCCAAAATGAATAAGGCTGGCCCAGGAAGCTAGGCTGCTTTCACCAATATAGTAGATACCAATGCCTGTGATGACTAAGCAGGCAAATAAAACTAGCATAGCAAGAGCGCTGGTCCGATTGCCGCCTTTTTTCCATTCCGAGCGCATATGGATACTCCACAAGGCTCCTAATAATCCCAAAACAAGAAATGCAAACAAGGCATGTAGAGCTGCAACTCCAATTCTAACATCTGCACCAAGCCTCCAGGGCATATCCAATTGTAAATGATTTTCTAGGGTCGTTGGCGTCAGAAAAATCCCACTCACATATAAAATGCCTAGCACGAGAGAAATGCCTCCATTTGTGAACCACTTCGGATAACCCTTCATAAATTTACAGTCTCATGGAGCAGAATTTTGCCCCCCAATTGGCGGACAATATTCATTTTTTGAGCGTCTGCAGCTAGAGCTGCTACTTTGGTCAAAGCATCAGCCCTCCATGCGAACTCGGCACTTACGGTCCAAACCTCTGGAGTAAGCTTTCTTTGATCAGGGGCCACGAGACGACCAATGTATCGGTTATCTGCTTTTTTCAAAACCTCCGAGGTAGCAAGCGCTGAGTTTTTGATAAATCCAAGATCCCGAAGGCCAGAAGGCTCCCGACGAAAGACTGGCAATTTGACAGATCCAAAGACACGCAAGTCTCCACCTGCATTGACCCAACCTCCGGAGACCCTATGCTTTTTCAATTGATCAATTGCCGTATCGACAGCAAAGCCCTTTGCTATTCCATCCAAAGTAATTTGAATAGGTCTACGCAATGTAGCCTTTCTTCCTGAAATAATCAGATCATCTGCCCCGCCTGATGGTATGACGGCGTTTTTCGAGTGGTTCGGGAGAACTCCAAGATTTATTAATTTTCCACCAACAGTGAAGTTAAAAAGACCTCCACTCGCATGTGTCATGGCTTGAGCTAGTCGCAAGACCCGAATGCTGATCGGGTTCAAAAGGACTTCTTTTGAGTAGGACTGATTCAAAATTGAGAGATCGCTGTTCGGATCATGAAAACTGAGAAGTCTCTGAATTTTTTCAATCGCTTCAAATGCTTTTGTTACTCCGGCATCGTATTTCAGTCCGGTAGCAACTACACCAACTTCAACAAATGTTCCCAATAATGGTCGCAATCGCTTATAGTGTTTTGCCATTTTCCACGACCTGCAGAAGAACAAGCACTCGCTTTACGCCATCTAAAATATTTCGTGATGACAGGGTCGCTCCAGTAATGTTTGGAACATCAACGTCTAGCTTGAAAGGATCGGAAAGTTTTTTGCCCTTGAAATTCTTTCGCCAATTAGCCTCCCGCACTTCTCCGCCGTGTGTTTCCCTATAACTCATAATCTCGATCCCTAGAACCGTTTCTTCTGGAGAAATTGCAACGGCATATGTAATGTACTCATGCTTACCAATGACTTCATCAATGACAAAAGTTCCAAGAGACCTTCCTTTTTTTAGAGCTTTCCAAATTTTGGGTTGCTGAATCCGCTGCCTGACACCAGCCAAAGATTTAATTTTTGATATCTGTTCATTAGTTAAAGTCACTGAATTCTGAATAAACTCATCTGCTTCTGAAAAAAGAACTTTTTGCGCCTGAACCTCAGTGAGATAATCTGCCGCATAGGTAGGCATAACAATAGCAATTGGCGCTAAGAAAATTCCGTACTTTAAACTAAATGGATAGTTCATAAAACATTGCCTTAAAAATTATACCCTACTTTCAGTCGGACTTCTTGCTTGGTTTTTTCAATCAGGTGAAGTCTTGTGTCCTCTTGATCTGTGTAAGGTGGACCCCCGCCTTGTAGTTGTTTGAACCAGGTGAGGGTCGACCACCACTTTTCGCTTCCATAATGAAGAGTTGGACCCGCAAAAGTCGACCATCGTTCCTGGCCAACTTCAGTTTCATATTCTGATTCATAAAGGACTTCTCCACCAAAAAACCATTTCGGTATAAATCGATACGTGAGTCCCATTCCACCTTTTAATTCAATTTCCATTTCAGGATGAGTGGGCCATTCAAAATCAGGAGGAAGATCGTCGACTTGCCGACGATGAGCATATGTGGATTCAATTCCGAAATTATTCACCAACACGAGTTCACCTTCTAGGAAGTACTTCTGTAAGAGAAGTTCAATTTCAAATGAAGTTGTATCCTTAGGCTGACCTGAGTGCGGATCTATCCAACTATAGTCCAGGGAAATATAGGTTGATAAGCCAAGATCGTCTTTGGCAGCACTCAAGAAATTATATTTAATCGCCCCCTCGATACCTGACGGCTGGAAGCCACTATTTATATTTTTTGGAATATATGCGTCGATAAGCAGATTATCGATCTCGGTTGCCTGCATTTTAAATGAAAACCCTGAAGTAAATCGGTCCGTTACGCCATATTCAATTTCAGTCTTTGAGTCATAGGCCTGGTATTTACCCTTTCCTTTATCTGATCGAGAAGTTAAAAATTGGTAAATCTCCCAGCTTCCCTGAGGCAGCGTTTCAGCTCCCTTTAAATAACCAAAAAGGTTTTCATCGGCTCTGACACTTTGAACAGAAAAAAGCGCGAGAAAAAGGATTGGAATTATTCGAATTGGCAGTGGCACTTTGTGCTCCTTTACATTTCAATCAACTCCATAACTGGAGACTTCATCTAAGTCGATGTTTTTAAAGATATTAGATGCAATTGAAAAACAAATGATTGTCCAAACAGTAAAACAGGCGAGTCAGTCCCAATAATTGGACCGTTTTGCTATTTTTATGGAGCTAAAGAGTATATTGTCCCGCTAAATCAGGCTGTCATCGGAAATGATTTTAAGAATTTTGTGATCTGCGAATGGAAAAAAATTTTGTGATTTGTCCCAAATACATGAAATATAATTCGTGTATCTGGGACAATTGGAATAAAAAGCCTAATTTGTTTGAGACTGAATCCAGTCTTTCACTGAATTCACTTTAGAATATACTCCATACTGATTAGGCCTTGCACAGCCATAACCCCAGCTAACAACACCAACTAAAACCTGGTGATTGTTTTCGTCCATTACCACCAAAGGGCCTCCGCTATCGCCCTGGCAAGAGTCTTTCCCCCCATCCTCAAGGCCAGCGCAAAGCATGGTATCTGTTATTTCGCCTGGATATCCTTCAAGACATCGACTTTGGCTCACCAAAGGAACATCCACCTTCTGAAGATTTTTAGGCAAAGAATAAGAGCCCTCTTTTAAAGCGCCCCATCCAGCTGTCGTCGATTGAATCTCTCCGTTATTTCGATCTGGAATCTCGATTTCAACTGCATTGAAAGCGACAGGTTGATGGCTTGATTCGTTTTCCAGCTGAATCAACGCAAAATCTGAATCCATCGTCTGCGAGTTATACTGAGGATGAGCAATGATTTGTTTTGGCTTCATCACTTCAGCATTTTTTAAGTCTGTTCGATCATGAAGTCCAATAACAATCTTTGCAATCGAACCACCCTTCACGCAGTGAGCCGCCGTGAGAACCCAGTCTTTTTTGATTAAAGAGCCGCCGCAAAAGTGCCCTCCAGATGACTGCAAAGAAACGATAAAAGAAAATTCCCCAATGGAAGCTTCAATACCGCCTACAATTTTCTGGTCGAAATCTAAACCCTTCTGGACTTTGGCTTGAGCACTCCAAGCCACTGAAAATGCCATTATCATAGCGATTGTTAAACGTAACATTTACCCTCCGGTGGTTATTGATAAGACCCATCATAAGTCTCTTGAAATCAGCCTATTTCGCTTTTTGTTGGAGTGGTAGGGAATTGAAAAGACCCATAGTGGAACTGGACTAAAGATAGAAATAAAATTCACTTTTGATTAATGAAAAGACTAGGGCTGATGAAGAGAACTTGATAGCCTAATTCATAACTAAAGACCAAGGAGACACTTTGCATGGACAATCAACAAGTTATTACAGCATTGAATGCCATTTTGGAAAATGAGCTTGCCGGAGTCGTCCGATACACCCATTACTCGCTTATGATTTATGGAAACAACCGAATTCCAATTGTGAAATGGCTTCGCGATCAAGCCAATGAATCTCTAGTGCATGCAAATTTAGCCGGGGAGCACATTACTAATTTGGAAGAACATCCATCGTTAAAAATAAGTTCTCTTTTAGAAACGCACAGACATTCAATTGCCGACATTTTGACTGAAAGTCTAGCTCATGAGAAATCTCAGCTTGAAAACTATCATACTCTCCTAAAGCTCGTCGAAGGACAGTCTGTCTATTTGGAAGAATACGCTAGAGATATGATCTGCGATGAGGAAGCTCATATCTCTGAAGTGCAAAAAATGCTGAGAAAACCTGAATAGGACTTTCTGAAGAGTCTCCGGTAAATAATATTTTCTCTATTTCTAATGTCTAATGGTTCCGCAATCGTCTTTCAGGCGCTTGGATTTTTCTGTCATCTGACTGCGTAAATGTTCAAAGACGGGAGATGAATATGCTTCTGAACGAATTCTATCTATGGCCACTGTAAGTGCATCACCTGTAAGATTACTAACTTGCTCTGCTTCGAAACGCTTGAAAAATTCCTGTTTGGCAAGGCTCGATGGCCGATTTCATCCAAATGCGCTACCCAATTTGGTGCAAGCTCACCAGCGGAGCGTCAGCGACGTGACTTTTAATTGAGCAGTTTTTCTTGTTCAAGCTTTTTTCCGGGCGGAAGCGGCTTTTGCAATTTTTCTCGGTAGTTTCCGCCGTTCAAAATCAACCGCTGACTCGGGTGCTCAAGGCGGCTGACAATGGCTTCCGCGATCACTGGGTCTTCGAACAACTTGCCACCCTAGTGGGTCCACCTGAGACGTCACAATCACCGATCCTTTGCGGTGTCGGTCTTCTAAGGTAACCAGTGACAACTGGAGTCCTGGCAATCGCAACAACAACGTCGGCTTCCGCCTTGTGAGTACATACGCAAATTCTGCCAGAAGGTGTCGTCTATGTATTACACTTGCGTGCGTAGTCTATGTCCAGGTCATTACCCTGCGTCGATGTGAAAGCATCGGAAAAATAGCACCAGACTGTAGCGTCAAGTAGCCCACACGGGTCGAAAGCCGCCACGGTCTTTTTTATGAACGACTTCCTATCTTGGCTCAAATAAGCCAGCATAAGTTTCTGATATTTTACCTATAATCAACTGTTTACAAAATTTCCTCTGTCTGGGGACAAGACGACCATGCACTTCTTATATGGCAGAGCCTTCAAAAGTCAGCCCATGCCAACGCCAAATCGAACCAACTTAAATAAAAGCCCTTTTAGCATGTCCAAATCCTAGGCACTGAATTTGTAGAAGAGGTTTTTGGCAAAGGGGCGTGCCGCATGAAACACAACATCCTTCTTATCGACGACGACCAATCAGTTCGTTCATCCATGAAGGCCTTTCTTGAGGACGAGGGTTTTTTCGTCAAAGCAGTCGAGACCGGCGACGAGGGCGTGGCCCTGGTTCGGCAAAAGGTTGTGCCTTTCTCTGTGGCGCTTGTGGATTATCACATGCCCGGCACCAAGGGACCCGAGGTCATTTCTAAAATCCGAGAGTTCGATTCCAAACTTCACTTGCTTGGATTTTCTTGTGACGACGGAGTCGAAGCGCACAACGAATCGCTCGACTCCGGTGCTCTGATGTTTGTCGCCAAAGATACCGGCAACGAAAAACTCCTCGGCATTATTCATCGCATCTGCCGCGAATACGAAAAGAAGAATAAAACTCTCGTGGCAGCAAGTCCGACCGAGAATCGTAAACTGATTCAAAGTCTTCGAATGGAAGGCGCATCGAACCACTTGGCCGAGTCTTCTCACCTGGTTCTAAAATACGCTCCTTCGCATCAATCAGTTTTGATTCGCGGGGAAAATGGAACGGGCAAAGAGCGAATCGCCCGAGCACTTCATGACAATTCACCGTGGCGATTGGGACCATTCATTGCGGTCAACTGCGGAGCAATTCCGACTGAGCTGATCGAATCTGAGCTTTTCGGTCATGAACGTGGCTCGTTCACTGGGGCCACCAAAGACCGAGTCGGAAAATTTCAGGCCGCAAGCGGTGGGACACTTTTCTTAGATGAGGTTGGCGAACTGCCAATGCACTTGCAGGCCACACTTCTTCGAGTTCTTCAGGAGAGCGAAATCACACCCGTAGGCTCAAATGTTCCGAAGAAGGTAAAAGTACGCGTCATTACTGCGACCAATGCGCCGCTTGAAGAGATGATCGCTGGCGGTCGTTTTCGTCAGGACCTTTTCTATCGGATCAACGCCTTACCGATTACGCTTGAGCCGCTTCGCAACAGGCCCGAGGACATTCCTTGCCTGATTGAATTCTTCCTTAAAAAAGAAAACGAGGCCACCGGCGAACAAAAGGAGATTCTGTCTTCATGTGCAAGCCTAATGATGAAGCAGCCTTGGCCCGGAAACATTCGCGAACTCTCCCACGTGATTTCACGAATGCATTTGATGACCGATGGCAAAGTTATCGCAGAGGACGCATTTGAGCGGGCCACCACTCAAATGGAGCCTAAAGCTCCGAAGAAAAAGTTCGCTTCTGAAATTGACTATGAACTTTGGCGTCTTCGTACTGTCAGTGAAGAGAAGCAACTCATCGAGCGCGCGCTAAATGCGTCAAAGAGTTTGACCGAGGCCGCCGACCGCTTGGGGGCTGCTCGAAGTATGTTGAGATCAAGAATGAGAGCTTTAGAAATTGAAAATCCATTTGAACAAAAAGGGAGTGACAGATGAAAAAAACAAATATGACAGCCTTGCTTTTGCTTCTGATGCTGAGCAATCCGGCGCAAGCGGAAGAATGTGAAAACACGGAGAATCCAAATCAGATCGACACTCGTGTTTACGACAAGGAAACAGTCAAACAAGCATTGATGGTCCTTTTGCAATCACGTGCGCTGACCGTTCAGCCCGCAAAAGGTCTCAAAATCAATCGGGACCTGATTGAGGAGCTTCGTCGTGAGGGCGTTATCCAAACTGTTCCCATGAGGGAAGGGTCTATCTGCGTCGATCCAATCGCTAAAATGCCGGTAAAGTGACAAGTATGAAAACCTGGATGACAATTGGACTTTTGATTTTGGTTGGAGGGCTTATGGGCTATTCGATAAACAATTCGGATTCAAATCAGGCGGAAACGCTTCGCGTGGCGTTTCCGTCCAAGCGTCCCATCAAAACTTTTGAGCCCACGAACATCCATTTGGCCTATGAATATATTTTGCTCGAAAATCTCTATTCAACGCTGGTAGAAATTGATCCTAAAGGTGGTCAGGTCCTTCCCGCTTTGGCAGAATCTTTTCGGTGGGAAGGGCCAGAGCTTCATTTCAAAATTCGCTCTGGCTTGCGTACAGTATCGGGCAAACAAGTTTCAGCGTCGGATGTGATCTTCTCTTTGAAGCGAGTGATTCTTCTCTCGCAGAATACCCATGGCAACTTTCGTGATCTAGTTTGCCCAGGCGAAGTCTTGAAAAGTGTCGATGACAACTGCCGGGGCCTGGAACTTCGCGGCGACACTGTTGTTTTGAAGCCTGGATCGCAGAAGACTGTTTTGCTCCCGATGCTTTCTGCAATTGATTTCGCGATCATCCCGCAATCAGCCGTCGATCAAAAGACGCTGGAAATTATAGATTACCGAGAAACGACGGGTCTCTATTATCTCGAAAAACAAGATGCCGATGGCTCTATGCACCTTAAGCAAAATCCGAATCACTTTCGATCACAAGACGGAGTGGCGAAGGATGTAACCCTGGTCGCCTTTGATCCCAAGGCATCGCCTGGCGCATTGGCACTGTTTGACGAAGGAAAAGTGGATCATCTTCTCACCACCAATGCGTCAAAAATCGAAGAGATCATCAACTACGCTCGCAATCATTCTGACGTCCAGCTTCATGCCACGATGAAGATCAAAATTTTCGTTTTGATCTTCACGGATCGGGGTAAAAAAGAGCTGACTGCAGAACAGCGACATATCGTTGGGAAGAAAGTCCGCGAAGCCTTCACCAAGATTTATCAAGGCCTTCCTGGCTACCAACCATCGGAAGAGTTTTTTCCGACCCTTGGAGATGGTGGCCTGAGCGATACCCAGCAAGCTGAAATTCATCGCTTGATCGGTCAGGTCAAAGGCGATGCTCCGGCCAACTTGCGTATCGGGCTTTTTAAGTCTAACGATTTCGAGCAATGGGCGACTCCTATTCGAGAAGTCTTACCTAAAGCCGATCTCTACCTAGAGAAGGTTCTTCCCGATCTCCATATCTATAAAGATCCATCCGAGATGCCTCATGCCATCATCGCCGGGACCGACACCGGATTCATGGAGGATATCAACCTGATCTCCTATTCGCTCAACACTGGATTTTTAGGACTGAAAAAATCTGAACGTCCGCATTGGATGGCGAACTACATGTCACTTTCAAACAAAGAAGAGAGAACGAAAACCCTTCGAGAACTCCATTTCAAAGCTTTAGCGGACGCCGCGATTGTACCACTCGTAATCTCACCATTCGTAGCGCTTGCTCGAAAGCCCTGGAAAATGGAGCTTTCAGAAATTTATGCGAATAATCAATTATGGCTCATCAAACGTTAGTCGCCGCGAAATGGCTTATTTCAAAGAAATCGGAACTTGAGGTCAAGTTTCACGAATTCAAATGGGGACCTGACTACGGCATTCCTCTCTTTGACTTTGAGATCTCCATCTTAGGCGGTCGCCATTCTGGTCGAGGATCATCCACTGATCAGAATCTTGCCTTTGAGAAGGCCGCCGCTGAAGCCTTGGAGCGATTCGTTTGCTTTGAAAACGGTATTTCAACCGAAGGAGTCGCAGCTCATTCTATAGCCGAACTCGCCGATCATAATGCGGGCCGAGAAGCAATTGAACGGTATTTGTTTCACTGGCATCTCAACACAAAGACACCTTTCATCTCAGACATTGCGCTCTCTAACATACAGAAAATTTGCCAAGCCGTTGTCGCGCGAGGGGGAACGGTTTCGTGGATGAAACTGCGCCCTGCCTGGGCTTATGAATCGAGTCTTTGCCTTATCGAAAAGGATGATCGAAAATTTTTGGGCATTGGACTTGGCGACAGTGCAGACGAGACTCAACTTCATGCGGCGATCGAGGCACTTAGAAATTTTGCTGCCTACTGCGAGAATAAAGAGCTGTTTTTAAAAGCTGCTGAAGCAAATCCGGATCTTTGGTGCTGCAGTCCTTCCTTTTTTGAATCTCACAGATATGTGTTTGAAAAATCAGGCATAGTCTCTTCCGCGGCAATTGCGCCTACGAACTTTCCAGTCCATCGTCATGTTCTTGCTAGTCATTCTATTACAGACATCCCCCTTACCTTTGTGCGGGCAACAATCCCTCGGGGCAAGCTGTGAGAGAATCATTGAAGCATCGCCTTAAAAGCTTCGAGCGAAAACAAATCGTCGCTTCTCTTTTGGGACTGCTGATCCTTCTTTGTCTGTCTATTGTCTTCAACTATATTCACTTGAGTGGTCAGGCCACCCAAACTGCGAAATTCATTTCTCGAATGATTCAGGTCGAAGACTTTCGCGAAGTAGGTATCACTTTGCAAGAGGCCAGACTCGATCACTTTTCAACAATACGATATCTCTCATCTGATCCCCGCAGATCGTTTACTCTTCCCGAGCTCGCGGATTTAATGCCGGACAAATCTTTCTGGCGCCGTCTAACTTATGACGAAGTGGCAGTGGATGTTCCCACCATCACGTCGAGCCGAGATAAAATCGTTTTTGAGTTTAGCCGCCTGAAACAAATTGGCTGGGCGTTTATAATTTGGATCGTTTTGAATCTTGTTTCTATCCCACAAACTCGTCTAATGAAAAAACGAATTGTCGAAGGCTTTGACGAATCATTGAAAATCGAAACTGAATTAGCGCGGGCCGAGGTTGCGAAAAAACTTCGGCATAATATTCGAACGCCACTTTCCGCTTTGATTCGCCTCTCGAACCGAAAGGAAGCGTCCGACCTCAATCAAGAACTTCTATCAAACGTCATCACGCACATTAAAAACTTAGTCTCGGATTTGGACGAGCCGAACAGGAAAGCTGCGTCGGACCATCTTTTTCATCCGATCTTGACTGATACCATGCGAGAAGTTCGTCTTGTTTCGCCAGGGCGTTTGGTTGTTACGACACAAGTCGATGACTCACTGATTTCCGCGCATGGAGATTTCATTGGTCATGAACTTCGGTCTATTTTAACAAACCTAACCGTAAACGCTTTTGAAGCCACCCAAAATGGTGGACGCGTCGATCTAGTCGCGCAAGATTTCGGGGACCGAGTCATCATCGAAGTGAAAGACAATGGAAAAGGGATTCCCCCGGAAATCCAATCGAAGGTAACAGATAAAGGATTTTCATATGGAAAACCTTCTGGCACGGGACTCGGCCTTCATCACGCAAAAGAAAATATCGAGTCGTGGGGCGGCAGTTTAAAAATTTCCTCAGAAGCAGGGCGCGGCACGTCCGTTCAGGTAACTCTCCCCATTCAATCCCGAGAGCCTTGGTATGTTCCGCGAATCAAGATTAAAAGCTGCGATACGGTGGTCGTGGTTGACGATCAAGTGACCGTGCATGACCTATGGCGCGATCGCCTAAGAGAAGCAGGTTATGCCAAAGAGCCTGCCTGCCATGAGACTGCTGAAACCGCGTTGTCATTTTTAAGCCACCCGTCGACTACACCCTTGGGGCGAGTCATTGTCTTTGCAGATTACGATTTGGGGACCCGGAAAACTGGCTTCGATTTGCTCAGAGAAATTTCATCGGATGCGGAGAAATTCTTGGTCACTGGGCATTTTGATGATCCTTCGGTGCAATCAGCGTGTAAGTCCCATCACATCCCTCTCATTCCAAAAACAGCCTTGAGCGATATTCCTATCGTCGTTGTTTAAGACTTCTCCTTCCTGCACTCCTCTGCATTTCTCACTCAATTCGATTTGACTGGCTCATTCGAACCAAGCACGGATCATTTGATCCACTTCAAGCGTACGCTGCCCATTTGCCTAATTTCCCTTGGGAAATTGATTTTCTAATCGCTCAGTCATGGTTCAAACGAGCTATACAGCGATTCCGCCAGCACTCGCCGAAAATCCACCAAACAAAAATCAATTCAATCACATAGCTGCCACTTGTCCGCGTGCCCGTGCTTCGGACCCATTCCTGCTCTTAAGGTCGGGTGTAACCGCGGCTTTAAAAGCCGCAGGAAGGAAGGGGCTTATGAAAATTGGAGCTGAACACAAGAAGGGGAAATGTCCAAAGTGCGGGTCAAAAGAAATTCTGACCTTAGGAATGGATCAAATGTGCTGCGACTGTGATTGGGACAACAGTCGCCTGCTGGTGGAACTCGGCCAGCTCGACAACATCTTTGAGGCTATCCGCCAGCAGTTTGGCGACGACGTTGATTTCAACGACCGTCATGAAAATGAAAACAAATTCGATCTTGAATGCGTCAGCGAAGACTTTTCTTCCGGTACGCAACGGATCGCTTAAACAAAAAACAAGGGAGGTAATTTATGAATGCAAAACAAATCAAAATTCAAAGTGAAACGGAGATGGCCGCGAATTTTTCGCTCATCCCTCTGGAGAAGGCAGCGAAGCCAAGTCTCTGGGAGCGGCTGAAACTCACCTTCACAAAATCGGACTTTAGTTCCGAGCAATGGGAGCACCTTGAAATGAAAAGGTGTCGTCCCCCTACTGACTTCAATCATTTGGGGAGGTTCTAATGGCTCGAACTTTCAAAGACGGAAATCCGATTTATAAGGCCGAAAGCCAGAAGACATGCACCCGTCAATCGGAGCCCGGTCTAAAGCGCCGGTATCTCAACTTTAAGAAAGCGGGTCCTCCAGTGGACGGCGATGTCTGTCCCGAATGTCGCGGGCTCACTGACTTTCGAAGTGGGTATCTAACCTGCTCTGAATGCGGGTGGACCGAAGACGTTGTGGAAATGTTTGAAATGGAAAGGTTTGCTGCATGAGCGAATACAACAATTCACGCATCGGTAACGTTATTCCGATTCGAAAATCCGACCGCTTCGGCGTCTATCTCGGCGAAATCACCTCGAGCGGCGAAGTGGTCGAAGGAGAAAGTGTTGGTGTCGCATACCTTAAGCCTGGCTCAAGGAAATTTCGGCTGAAACTCTTCGTGTTTCCGAACCAGCAGTATTTCATCGTGCCCGATGATCAAGACGACACGAAATACGTGGTCTTAAGCCTGGAAGAATATCAGCTCCCGACAGGCGAGATGCGGACCAGTTGGAATCGCATCGGCAATGGACGGCTGCTTGGAAGCTTCATCGCTATCCGGATTCAGCTTCTTCCCGAAAATATCTTCCTCTGCCTGTTCCCTGAGAAAAGTGAAGCACAGGAGGACCACATTGCATCTTAAAAAATCAAATTTGAAACGGGAGGTGAAACTATGAACGAAAAAAAATGGCTCCTTAATCTTGTGATCATGAGCCTTGTTCTGGCCCTGCTGCCAGAGCTTGGCCTTGCCAGTGTCGAATCCTCACTGATCGGGATTCAGACAAAACTGACCCGGGTGATCTTGCCCGCACTTTCAATCATCGGAATCGCTTGGGCCGCGTTTTCAATGATGAGCGGAAATGAACGCGCCAAAACCCATATGTGGTACGCAATTTTTGGCTCCATCATCGGCTTCGGCGCCCAGGCCATCGTTGACTTCATTTCGCAGACGGTGCGCTAATGAATGACGATTCTCTTTTAACATCAGCCGTCCCCAGAACTTTAGAGACCAAAAACAAAATCTTGGGTCTTGAGCTCTCCGACGTTTTGATCTTGCTTTTGAATATCTCAGTCCAAAACCTGCTTTTTGGCTCGACCATCGCCAAGATTCCGATGGTGTTTGGATCAAGCCTTCTTTTGTTCGGCGTGCTGTTTTTTTTCAAACGTGGCAAACCCGACGGCTACATTCAGCATTTCGTTGAACACCTGATTTCTCCGACCGTCCAATCGGCCAATGCGACTGATAAGAAATATCGTCGATTTCTGTCCAAGGATGTCGCATGAGCCCCGAGATCGCTTTAAGCGACAATCTTCCTTATTGGGAATTCGAATCCAGCCCCGTTCCTCACGTCATTTTGTGGGACGGGTCCATCAGTTCCGGCTTTGAACTTTTACCTCTTGATATTGAATGCTTTGATGAATCCCGAATCAATCAACTGACCATGGGACTGCGGGCTTTTGCCAACTCCTTGCCTGAGGGCATGACAAGTCAGTTCATGGTGAAAATCGAGACCGATGTTGAGGAGGTTTTACGAAAGCACGAAAGCCTCGTCACAACACAGAATCAATTCCTTCGATCTTTGGATCAAGCTCGAGCTGCTTCCATCCACGAGCATGTCAAAGCGGGGCTTATCTTTCGGCCAAAACTTTATTTTTGGCTCAAGACCGAAGGCGCTGAACGTCCCGGAACTTTCTCCCTGTCGCAGACAAAGAAATTTGCCGCTAACTTTGAAACGGGATTCAATGATCGCCTTCAGACACTGAGCCAGGCCCTTGAAGGGGCTGAAAGCGCTCTGTCTTCAATGGGTTTTACGACCACGAACCTTGACCGCGAAAATCTGATCGGATTTCTTTATCAACATTTTAACCCCCGAAGAAGCACTGACATTGACTGTCCTAAAGTATCTCCGCGCCCAACGGACCTTGACGATCCGTCGCCGAGATCTCAGCTCGTTTTTGGCGATCTGATTCTGGATCGCGAGGACTTTATTCTTGATGGGCTCCGAACAAGGATCATCACGCTTAAAACTCTGCCTGAATTGACCTTTGCCGGAATGATGAGCGGGTTTCTGGCACTTCCATTCAAGTATGAACTTCTTTTCTCGTTCAAGACGCCGGATCAGTCCAAGGAAATCAAAAGTCTTGAGCAAAAACGCCGCATGGCTCACTCGCTCTCGGCTTCAACCTCGAACCGCGTATCTGACCTTGAAAGTGAATCGCGCTTGTCTCAGACCACTGACCTTCTTCGCGAAATCATCGAGACCGGCCAGAGGATCTTTCAGACCGAATTCCTGGTGATCCTTCGAAACGAAGCAACTCTCGACGGCGCAAGACGCCTGAATCTGCACACAAAAGAGGTCCTGGCGAAATTCAAAACCCTGAGCGGCTCTGAGGGTATCCAAGAAACCGTTGGGTCCTGGAAGGTCTTTAAATCTGATTTGCCCCTGGCTCCCATGAATCCGGTGAGGGCCAAACGAATGAAAACCAATAATTTGGTCGATTTCTTTCCGCTCTATGGGGCTGCCACCGGCGACGATGTGCCGGTGTGCTTGCTCAAGACCCGCCTTGGCACACTTTACTCATGCAATCCGTACTCGAATCGGCTGAATAATTTTAATTCGCTGATCACTGGGTCCAGTGGCTCAGGCAAAAGTTTTGCCAACAATTTTCTGATGCTTCAGCAGATTGCTCGCGGAACCAAGGTTTTCGTCATCGATATTGGCGGCTCTTATAAAAAGATGACCGAAGTTCTGGGCGGCCAATACTTTGAAATCAATCTTACTGGCCAGTATGCCCTAAACCCCTTTGAGCTGAGAGATCCGAGCCTTCCGCCGACCGGCGATAGGCTTAAGGGTCTGGTCAGCATCGTCGAGCAAATGGTTGTCGATCAGGGCGAGAAATTATCTCGGTTTGAGCGGGTTTTGCTGGAAACGGCCCTTACCACCGTTTTCGAACAAGCCCGGAATTTGTCATCACCCCTGTCACCGACACTGTCAGATTTAGCTCGCCATTGCTTGAACGACCGGGAGGACTCGCTCAAGCGAATCGGGAAGCTGCTGTTTCCTTGGCTCGGTGAAACTCCTTACGGGCGCTTGTTGGACCGCCATGGAAAAATTGAAACTGATCGCTCCATTGTAGCTTTCGATCTCAAAGGCCTCTCTCAGTACCCGGATCTTCAGTCGGTGATGATTCTCATTTTAACGAATTTTATTTTGGAGCAAGTCGAAACGGACCGGACAGTTCCAAAACGAGTTTTGCTTGATGAAGCATGGGAGCTGCTCAAAAGCCCGGCCGCAAGCTCCTTTATGGAATATGCGGCAAGGACATTTCGTAAAACCGGAAGTGGTGTGAGCTTCATCACCCAAGGCGTTGAAGAGATCATTGCAGGAGGCATGGGGCCTGCCATTTTGAACAACACGGCAACCAAGCTTGTGATGCTCCAAAAGGGTGACACCAACGTTTTGCGAGATGCTCTCAAGCTCAACTCCCAAGAGCTGAGATTGATTCAAAGTCTTGAACAACGAAAGGGCGTCTTCAGTGAGGGCTTCCTGATGGAGGGAGAAAGCCGGCAAGTCATCCGGATTCAACCCTCACCGCTTGAATACTGGATCTCAACTTCGGACTCCAGGGACAACCAATTTTTGGAAAGGCTCAAGGCCAAACATCAATCACTCGAAGGGGCCCTGCTGGAAGCTTCCCAGGTGGCGCCCTTCGGAGTGTCGTCATTAAAGGAGGTGGCTGCATGAAGAAAAATATTCTGAGTTCGATTTTAGTGCTTTCGTTGATGATGAGTCCCAGTCCGGCTCGTGCCGATCTTTTTGGTGGCGACGTGGTGGTTCTGACCCAAATTCTTGCGCAAGCCATTCAAACAGTCATTCAACTGAGAAGCATTCTTTCTCAGGGAAGGGACACTCTCGATCTTTTACGGGACGTCAATGAAGGTGTTAGAAGCGGGCTTGATCTCATTCGGATCATCAATCCGAATTTTGATCCTGGCGTCTATGGGAATCTTAATAATGCCGACGATGTCTTGCGCGCACTTGAATCGGTCTATGGATCCGTTCCGAAAGGAATGGATGAAGATTTGATGCGATCTCAAGATCAGAGTGTTGCTGAAGTGATCGCGATGAACCGCAATCTTTATGATTATGCCGATCAAGTAGACCGCGAGAAAGATCGAATCTTGTTTCATGCTGGCGTTGTAAGCCCACAAGGGGCAGGCCGCCTTCAAAACCAAGCACTCGGTGTTTTGATTGGCGTTACAACTCAGCTTCTTCGCAGTCAAAGTCAGATGCTCAAAATCATGGCTCAGAACATGGCCTATGACACGCGTAAAGAAAAGCTTGCGACCCAAAACTTCCAGGAGAATTACCAAAGCCTTTCAAACGGATTCAAGGAGCTTCCCAAAGGCACAGCCCTTCCAAGACTTGGAGGTGGTAGATGATTCCGAATCTTGATGTGCTCGGCTCACTTGTCCGCGATCTTTACCAGGGTTTAAGTCAGCTCTTTTACGTGATGCTGCCACTTGCCATTTTATTCTCGGTCGTCTTCGGTTTTTTGAAATCCGGCGATGCAGATTATCCAGACGTTATCAAGCGGGCTTTGGTTGCAAGCCTTCTGCTGGCATCCTTTCCCGAGGTATCAAGTATCATTCTCGATATCTGTGATGGGATCGCACTGAAAATCGACAATATGTCAGGACTTGAAACCTTTATGCGAATGGCCCAGGAAAAATCCCAAAGCTATGCAACCGCCAAGAACGTTCTTCTTCTGAAGTTTGATGACCTGTTTATGGCTGTTTTAAGTTTTGGAAGTTTCGTTCTACTGTTGATCGCCCGCTATATCACGGTTGCCCTTTATTATTTCTATTGGGTTCTGCTCTCAGTTTGCGCGCCACTGATGATTCTTTGCTACATCTTCCCAAAAACCGCCGGAATCACCGCGAACCTCTACCGAGGACTGATCGAGGTCGCATGCTGGAAAATTTTGTGGGCGATCATGTCGGCCATGCTGACCTCGCTTTCCTTCGGGAATATTTACCGAACAGACGGGTCTTATCTGACCCTGATCGTGATGAACTTTGTCATCGCGATTGCCCTGCTGTTCACTCCGAAGGTCATGCACTCGCTCATCGGTGAGGGAGTCCAAGCAACCGCACAGACAATCGGAACAACGGCGGTCCTTGCTGCAGTGGCGCTGCCTGGAAAAATGCTCGCTGCCAAAGCCATCACACGTGAGGTGCTTTCCAATACGCGCGCGTTTGCCAGTCATAAACTTCAATCCATTCAAAACAAACTTAAAGGTCCAAAGCGGCCATAAAAGGAGGTGCTCTCTATGAATCAAAAAACAACTCTACAAATCAGCTCTTATCCGAAAGCCATGCGGGCCTTTGCCGAAGAAAATCTCAATCTCAAATTTCTTTGCACAAGTCTGCTGGGGCTTCTCTTTGTCATGCTTCTTCTGGTGCTTTACCTGGTGAAGAAGGGACCCATGATCATTGCTCTCGACAACACCGGCGAAATCACGCGAATCGAAGCCAAGGTGACGGATCTTCAAATCAAAGCGGCAGTCAAAGAATACATCTCTTATCGCTATTCGTGGACTGATAGCACAATTGCGAGTCAGGCTTTGAGAGCTAAATTTTTTGTTCTACCCTCCCTTGTACCGGCATTTGAAAAATCCATGGCGGAGACTCAAAGGTTCGTTCGTGAGAAGAAAGTCACTCAGCGCGTTTATCCAAAATCCATCGAAGTGGATCTGAAGGAAAAGAAAGTCACAGTGCTTGCTGACCGAGTCACCGAATTTGAAAATCTGAAAGCCGCAACAGAAATGCGGCTCGTTCTTCAAATCGCTTTGGATAACCGAACAGTGATAAACCCTTGGGGAATTTATATCACCAAAGAAACCGAAGAGGCCAGACCATGAGTAGGGCTATGGTTTTAGCGCTGATTGTAATCCTTCTGATCTCGCAGCCAGCAAGGGCCCATGTCAGAAACGTAGTTGTATCCACGGATGAAATTCTCACTGTTCGCGCAGCCCTTGGCATTGCGACAATTATCCAGGTTCCAGACACCATTCAATCAGCCATTATCGGTGATAGCTCGGGCTTCAAGGTGGAATATTTGGATAAGGCGATCACGATCAAGCCCCTCCGGTGGGGGGTGAAAACCAATTTGTATCTGAATACTGAAAAGCGCAGATACAATTTGCGGCTGGTCACCCTTTCGCAAGATGTCGCTGATTACGTCGTCTATGTGAAACATCCCGAATCGAAGCCGGCATCCAAATGGACCTCAATCAATAGGTTCGCAGAATCCGGAAGTATTCGGTTGAGCGCCATGAGAGTGGGCTTTTCGAATCAAGGATTTATTCTTCTTGATTTAAAGCTTACGACTTCCTCAAGCGAAACTTTGCTCATCAAGCCTGAAGATCTTTGGATTCTTCAAGGCGGAACATCAAAAGTCATCAATGGCCTTTTCCTTTCGGATCTCAAGGTCTCAAAAACAAAGCCAGTTCTGATTGGCATTTCATTGGCAAAGTCTGATCTCATTGAGAAAAAGCCCATCATGATCGAGCTTCGTGGGAAGCAAAAACTGTCTCTCACGCTTCAGGAGGAAACTTTATGGAAATAAGGTCCCTTCTTGCACAGTTCAAATCCAAGCTGAAATCGGTATTGGCTCGTGTTCGTGGCCTCTTTATCAAAGAAAATTCCGTGAGTGGGAAGGGCGACGTCAATTTCAAGACATTCAAAACCTTAGGCCTCGCAAGCATTTTTATTTTTGTCGGGGTGGTTTTTCTCCTCCCTGACGATGTAACCCTTGAGTTCACCGAAAAAGTTGATCGGCCGAATACCAAAGGCGAAAATTCGTCCGCGAATGCACAGTCTGGAGGAAATCAGCAGGCCCCAGCTCAAGCTCTATGGGGATCTTCTCACCTTGGTGCTCCAGGAGGACATGGCGAAAGCCAGGTTAATCACAATACGTCGATGGTTTTGGGGCAAAAAGGCGGCAACGCCAAAACTCAGCTTCGAGCCGGGATCAGACTTCCCCTTCGTATTCTTGATAAAGTGACCATCTCCCAAGATTCCGTCCCAATCCTTGCAGAACTGATTCTTGATTCACAGACAGACTCAGGGCTCAAGCTTCCAGCCGGAACCAGGCTCTACGGCGAAGCCAGTTTCCAGCGCGGAAGCGAAAGGGCCACTGTGCGCTTCACGCAGCTTTCTCTTCCAAGCGGCCAGATTCGAAAAATTTCAGCTCAAGCCCTCGGAAAAGACGGTCAGCCCGGAATTGAAGGCCGCATCTTTTCAGATGGAATGAAAAATACCGCAGGCCAGGTCCTCACCACATTCGTTGGTGGCCTCGCGGCTGGCAGCATGGAGACAGATATTCTTGGACGATCAAAAGGAGGGCTCACGAATGGCTTACTGGGTGCCGTGTCTGCAACTGCGCAGTCTCGTGCTCAAGCCTACGGCGAAGAATTAAAAACAGAACGAGAGTGGATTGAGTTGAGATCCGGCGTCGAATGTGACGCGGTCCTCAACGAATCCCTCGGACTTCAAGAAGGAGGTGGCGAGTATGAATGAAAATAAAAATAGTGGCATGACCGACAGAGGCTTTGCGTTTTTAGCCGTTGGGCTGGTGAGTTTCATCATTTGGCTCAAATACAAATTCCAGATCATCGCATTCTACTTGAAATGGCGCTACGGGATCGCTTTAGCCATCACAGCAGCGATCATCGTCGTCTATTGCTGGTTGAAGCGAAAACTTGCTACACTTCGAAGGCCTGCAGAGCTTGAGAAAGAAGTTCTCTCGCCAAGCCAGAACGAGGATTCCGTTTTTGCCGGAATCACGACAGAAGGAAAATCCGTACACATCAAGCAGTCCTTTATGCGAATGCACACTCAAGACGTTGGCACAACGAATGCCGGAAAAACTGAGTCCATCATTGTTCCCTGGGCGGTTGATGACATCAAAAAGGGCCGTGGCTTTTTGATGATTGATGGAAAATCTGACTCAGGCCTTTTAAATAAACTTTACGCCTATGCAAAAAAGCATCACCGCGAACACGATGTCCGCATTCTGTCGCTTTGTAACCCTGAAATCAGCCATACGTTCAATCCTCTGGCCGGTGGGTCCGTACTGGAAGTCACGGAAAGGATTTTCAGTGCTCTCACTTTTGAGAATGAATATTTCAAAAGCATCCAGTACGACGCTTTATTGCACTGCCTGCTTCTTCTCGAAGAGGCAAAGATCAAAATCACCCCCTACCGAGTGATCGAGTGCCTGAAACAAGAAAAGCAATTGGCCAACCTTCGCGAGAACTCGAGGGATGAAAGACTACAAGCATGGGTTGATGATTTTTTGAGCCTTAAGCGAGAAGAACGAGAGCAACGCACAAGCGGCCTCATCAGTCAGCTTCAGTGTTTCGCCATCGGCCCTGCGGCCAGCATTTTCAACAGCGAAAATTCGGATATTGATCTGGAGCGCGCTCTCGAGGACGGAGAAATTATCTATTGCCAGCTTCCGGCACTCAAAATTCCAACCCTTGGACGAATCACCGGCAAAGTCATTCTTCAGTGCCTGCAAAGTGCTGTCTCGTCCCGTCATCTTGGAAGCGCAATGAGCCAGAAATTCTTCTCAGTCTACTTGGATGACTTTACCGAATACCTGACGCCAAGTTTTGTGACACTGCTGAATAAATCCAGAAGTGCCAACGTCGGAGTCGTTTTCGCCCATCAAGCTCTGGGAGACCTAGCCTCGCTTGGTGACGGCATCAGCAATACAATTCTCACGAATTCAAACTTGAAAGTCTTCATGAGAACAAACGAACCTGAATCGGCTGAGTATTTTGCCGGTGTCATTGGGACTGTTAGGTCAGTCAAAGTGACCGAGCGACAAAAAGATGGCACTTTCGGCAGCCAGAAAACCGGGGATGGATCTGTTCGCGAGGTGGAAGAGTATAAGGTTCACCCCAACGTTTTCAAAAAAGAACTTGGGGTCGGTGAAGCCGTTATAGTGCTTCCGCACGAAAGCGGAAGTCTTTCAGTGAGGCTTAAATTCAAACGAACTTTTGATCTAGATGTGCCGCAAATTCCAAAGCTGTTAAAACCCATGCCCGTCGGTCTTCCAAAGATCCAGAACGAGCCATCGCGCGAGCAGACGCAGCCACCAAAGGAAACTGCGGATGTCGTCGAGAAGCTCTCAACTCCACAAAACGGAAAGGCGGCGGCATGAAGCGGTTAATCTTGCTTTTGGCGTCAACGCTTTCAGCTTGTGCCCATTCTCCCAAGTGCGGAAATCCAGCAGGAGCCCGAGTCATTCTCTCAGGAACTGAAAGCTGCCAGGTTCGTATCAGGCAAGTCATGGTTGGGTCAGAGCTCAAGATCCCGCAAAGTTTGAAAGACACGTCCTTGTCGCAGTTCACCCTCGACTGGGTCGAACCCACGCTTGAAAACGGAAAAATCGAACTTGGCCATTTCGTTCTGACTCCACTAGAGAAGAAAGGCCAGCAATGAAATCACTAAACTTTGAAATTATCCGAGATGCTCAAAAATTTACAGCCCGGTGGGGATTCTTAACGAAGGAAATCTTCTTCGACTTCTTCTGCAACTTTGGAAAAACCCAAAGCTACTTCTATTGGAAGTATTTGACAGCCTCTGGCCTTTTCATTCCTTCCGCCGCCACCGATTCAGTTCTTCTCCTAAGCCTTAAAAGCCGCAAGTCTGATTTTGGAAAGTCAGCACGTCCATCGCGGCTTCCGACTTATATTGGGCATGATGCCATCGCCGCTAGATTTATCCTGACGCTGCAACGACATGGTCTGATTGCGACTTACTGGCTTGAAGATGAGTTGATCCGAAATACGACGACTGCGTATCAAATCCTGGGAGCTGAAAGATTGCACCGGATGCCAGATGTTGTTTTCGATTTGAAGACAGCAACTGGGACTTTGCGTTGTGCTCTTGAAGTTGAGAAGACGGCTAAAACACAGGCCCGGTACTCCAAAATGGCACTTGCGTACTTGGGATATAAGAATGTCGGAATTACTCTTTTTGCCTGTGGGAATGCCTGGACAGAAAACGCCGCAAGAAGAGCATTTCAAGGGCGCATTTTCTTGGAGCAAAAGAAAATCCCCGGCCTTTTTCAGTACGCAGACTTTGATGGCCATTCGATTCAAGCGCCAATTCGATTCGGGAGCAATCAAATGACGATGAAAGAGTTCCTGGAAGTTGCAACCAAAAGAACAGTTGAATTCGATCAATCTAAAGCGAACCAAAACCGAACTCCAGTTCGCTTAAAAAATAGCGAAAAAAACGAGGCGGCATGAGGAGAAATTCAAACAAATTCAGTGAGATCGCGCCCGCCGTACCGCCTCCCCCTAAATCTACGATTTTTCCTGTCCACCCCCACCCAACGAGTTGGTTGAAGGTGGACAGGAACCGGGGGAGGCGGTACGGCGGGGTTGGGTGGAAGTAACAAAAATTTATAAATAAGGAGGTGAAGATATGAAGGAGGAGAATAGAAATACAGAAGATAAAGAACAAAAATCAAAAGAAGAGACGTCAAAAAAAGAAGGTCGAATGGTCGTAAGTCTCGAGGCTGAAGCGGCAGTAGTGGAATTTGCTGATGCCGTGAATGATGGCTTTGATGCGGGCCGGGCGACCAGATTTGACGTCGCGAGTTTCATGCTTCTTTGGTTTAAAGCTCATGCGCCGGATGACGTGATTTTGGAAATTCGCCGCAGATCAGCGAACGCATTTTCGATGCTCGATGCTGTTCAGAAGAAGTATAAGGCAATCGGAGAGTTGCCGCCGGACATCCAAGCTGTTTTGGATAAACACTTCTTCGGCGAAGGCGGCAAGGATCAGAAAAAGACCAAAAAGAACTTGAAGACTGAGTATATCACAGATATACATAAGGAAAGTGATGAAGCTCTATGAGTCCAAAACAATTCAAAGAAACAAGAGAACAACTGGGACTCACGCAGCCGGAACTTGCAAACCTTTTAGGTCTTTCAGGCAAGGCTCCAATCAGTCACTTTGAAATAGGATTTCGGACACCAAGTCCTCTCATCAGTGCGGTGATGAGCTACTTGGGAAGTCTGTCAGAGAGAAAAGCTCAGGATTTTATCGAGGAGTTTCAGCGGCACATTGACGAAGCTCGAAAGTCTACCAAGGGCCGGAAACGTGGGTAGAAAATCCACATACAAGGCGGCGGTGGATTTTGATGACGAAGAGATGCTTGTTGAGCTGATCGGTGTTCCTGATCATTCAGAGGATGCCGAAGCAAGACGTGAGAGAGTGGAAAAGTTGATCGCAAAGATCGTCCTTCTTGGTCAAACCAGAGGACGCCCTAAACGGGAGGATTCAGATGAAGAAGAAGTTGCAGCCTGACGTAAATTTGAATTCATCAGCTCCGCTTCTGGTCGGGACATATTCGAGAGTTTCCACAGATGAGCAGGCAAATGTTATCGAAGGATCACTCGATAACCAGCGCCACCGAATGCAGTCCTTCATCGACATCAAGAACATGCAAGAACCCGGCTGGGGCCGTATGGTCGAGCACTTTATTGACGACGGTTACTCTGCAAAGGACACCAATCGTCCCGCATACGAGCGGATGATGAAGGCGCTAAAGTCCGGCAAGATCAATGCGATCATGGTGACGGAATTATCCCGGCTTTCCCGTAACATTCCTGATTTCTGTGACTTTCATAAAATGCTGGAAAATCACGGCGCGAAGTTTTTTTCGATCAAAGAACAGTTTGATTCAAGTACGCCCGCTGGAAAAATGATGCTCTATAATATGATAAATTTGGCCCAGTTTGAACGAGAGCAAACGTCCGAACGGGTTGCCATCAACTGCCACTCCAGAGCCCAGCGTGGATTTTTGAACGGTGGCCCTGCCATCCTTGGATACGACAAAGATCCGGCAAAGAAAGCGACTTTCATCGTCAATGAAGAGGAAGCAAAACAGGTTCGTCGAATTTTCGAACTCTTCATCGAGCATCGAACTTTAAGTCGAACAATAGATGCCATCTCGGCAGTGGGAATCAAACCCAAAGCCCGCGATAACTTCAGAAACCGTCTCGTAAAAGCCGGAAGATGGACCGGAGATTCACTCAGTTTCGTTCTAAAGAACCAGGCCTACATTGCCGTTCGCGAAGTCAACAAGTCGAATAAAAACAAAGACCAAGGGAAACTGAAATCTTGGCAAAGAGCCGGAAGCTTTCCCGCTTCATGGCCCGCCATCGTTGATGAAGTGACGTTCAATTCAGCGAATCAGATCCTTGAAGAAAACACCCAGCGCGAAAGAATGCGTCTTGATACGTCAGCGACAAGAGTTTTCGCTGCCTCTGGCCTTTGCCTGTGTGACGAATGCGGGCGAAAACTTGTCGGCCAGTCCGCTCATGGAAAAAAACAAGTTCATCGATATTACGTTCACTCGAGCAAAAAAGGTGACGTCATTACTTGTTCCATGAAGCGGATCAAAGCTGATAAAATTGAATCTAAACTTGCCGAGCATTTGTCTGAAATTCTTCTCCAGGCCGGACACTTCGATAAGATCGAGGAGCGCATCAGACAAATGGTTTCACAGTCGCCAGAGCAATTGAAGACGGAAAGAACCCGGCTCACAACGGAACTTCAAAAAATCGCCTTAGCCGTGAAAAACACGTTCAAGATCCAGGCCGCTCTTGATGCCGATTCCGAAGCCATTAAAGAAACAGCCCGAGAACTCGAAGAACTCAGCCGTAAAAAGCGGCACTTCGAAGCAGAGCTCGAAGACCTTAAAGGCAAAGAAATCGCCAAAGATGACGTCGACGATGCCGTCAGTGACCTCAAAGATCGCCTGGCCGCCTTCAAAAGGGGCTGGGTGAAAGCGTCAGCCATTACGAAGAAAAGTATTTTGAAGGACCTGATTTATTTCATCCTGGTCGGCCCTAAAGGGCTCAAGATCCAATTCCGGCTGAAACATGATCTCAATAAGCCCGTCACTCTCGGCGAGCTGTCAGCGGCAAAGGTTCACGAAAATAACGTTATTGAAATGGCAGAAAAAAGACGTGCGAAATCCTCAGGTTCGTTCCCTGATTCGGCGTCGGCTGACGCTGCCCCCTCGTCTGGGGGTGATTTTCACAATTTGGATGTCGGAAATTTGCAGGTTGTCGGATTTGGTAGGGGGCGAGGGACTTGAACCCCCGATCCGCCGGTTATGAGCCGGCTGCTTTAACCAACTAAGCTAGCCCCCCGACCGATTAAAGATTTTTTACTATGTGTCCATGAAAGTCTTAAGCTTATTCGATCTAGACGGGTGGCGCAGCTTACGTAAAGCCTTAGCCTCGATCTGACGAATACGCTCTCGAGTCACGTTAAAATCCTGACCCACTTCTTCCAAAGTATGATCCGATTCTTCACCGATACCAAAACGCATACGAAGGACTTTTTCTTCTCTTGGAGTCAAAGTCGAAAGCACACGACGAGTTTGTTCAGCCAAATTCAAGTTCACAATCGCTTCCGAAGGATTGATAACCTTTTTGTCTTCGATAAAATCTCCAAGGTGTGAATCTTCTTCTTCACCCACCGGAGTTTCCAAAGAAATTGGCTCTTTCGCAATTTTCAATACCTTGCGGACTTTATCCACAGGCATATCCATTTTCTCGGCGATCTCTTCAGGAATTGGCTCACGGCCAAGCTCTTGAACCAATAATCGAGATGTACGAACCAACTTATTGATTGTCTCAATCATGTGAACTGGAATACGAATTGTACGGGCCTGATCGGCGATCGCTCGCGTGATGGCCTGACGAATCCACCAAGTTGCGTAGGTCGAAAACTTGTATCCACGACGATATTCGAACTTATCAACGGCTTTCATCAAACCGATGTTACCTTCTTGAATTAAATCCAAGAATTGCAAACCACGATTGGTATATTTTTTCGCAATTGAAACAACTAGACGAAGATTGGCCTCAACCAACTCAGCCTTAGCAGCATCAGCTTCGCGCTCACCCTTCCAAATTGCAGTGTAGGTGTCTTTGATCCAAGTGTAGTTCATCTCGGTCTCTGAAGTTAATCGAGTCAATCGTGCTTCAGCATTTTGGGCCTGCATCGCATAGGAACGGAACTTGTTGTAGTTAAGACCCGTATCACGAGTCATCTTCAACAATTCTTTTTCATTGCTCTCGATCAATTTCAATCGCTCAGTCAATGCATTCACATCTTTAGAGAAAGTTCTCTCGGTGCCGTCTTTTAAGCGACGACGAAGAGTCAACATTCTGTTCACCAAGTTTTTGAACTTAATCACAACTCGGTTAATAGTCTTACGGTTGAAATTGATAGACTCGAAATTGCCCATCAAATTTTCATTTAAAACAGTCAGTTCTTTCATGACTGCTTCTTTTTGCGCATAAGGAATTTGTTCATTTCTTAAAGCCGCGAAATGCTTAGCAACTGCTTTTTGATATTCAGTGACCTTACCGATCAACTCATGAATCTTATCAATGTATTCTTGTTCGTTATATTGAGTCTCTTCATCTTCAAGACCACGGAAAATGGCTTTGACCTTGATTCGACCTTCATCCAAACGTTTGCCAAGGTTGATGATCTCAACAGTACCAATCGGAGACATCAAAATGGCGCGAACGATTTCTCGCTCACCTTTTTCAATACGACGAGCGATCTCAACTTCACCCTCACGAGTTAAAAGAGAAACCGATCCCATTTTTCGCAAGTAAAGACGAACTGGGTCGTTGCCCTTAACATCTTCGCTTTCTGCTTTTTCGTCTTCATCAGCTTCTTCATCTTCCTTGTCTGGATCAGCCAAGAAAGCTTCTTTTTCTTCATCTGACTTCAATTCAGATAGGTCAGTGATCACAACACCGTTGATCTCAAGAGCCTGCATGAATGAATCTAAAACGCTGGCAGCTATGATCTCAGGTGGCAAAAGCTCATTGATTTCTTCAATGGTCAGTGTGCCTTTTTCCTTGGCCATTTTTAAGAAACGCTGAATTTCTTCTTTAATCAGCCCTTCTTGTTCAGCCAACGTAAGTTCTTTTGTTGGCTCATTCGAATTTGATTTCATTCGGATTCCTTCTGCTTCGATTTACTTCTTAAAAATTCTTTCGATTTCTTAAACTCAACTTTTCTTTTTTCAGATCCGTCAAAGCCTGCATGATTTCAGCTAAACGTTCTGAAGTGATCGTTCCTTTTTGCGTTGCCATCTCCGTCATTAAAGATTTTTGGAGGACATCGATTTTCAGTTCTTTCACTTTTCGTAAACAATCTTGAAGCATTTTGACTTCGTCCGCGGAATCAGTGGAAGACTGATCTGCAATCAGCCATTCTGGACGGTCGACAAAGGTTGCTAAAAGACTGGTTAACTTAGCAAAGTTTTCGGGCGGTTGTCTATAGACGTCTGCTGCTCTTTGAAGCACTTCTCGAATTCCCTGGTGGGGGACTTCTTCAATCCCATTTGCCTCTAGCAAAGCCTCAATGTTGGCATGATTTTTTAATGCAAGCCCTACCAACAACACTTCTGCCTGAGAGGCCCCTTTTAATTGGATCTGGTCTATGAATTCCTCGGTTAAACGAGGCTTCAAATCCAGACTTTCACCCACAGGATTACCCGCTGAACCGCTGTTGGCTGACGAAGGCTGATCAGTATTGGAATTAAAATTTTTGTAATTTTGTGCCTGGTTAGGCTTTTGCAGTGTCGACGTTGCGTTATTCGCCGGAGTCAAAGACTGTCTTAACCACTTTTCATCGACGTTTAGTTTTTGAGCTGTTTCGGTTAGATAAAGCTGCTTCAATCTAGTATCTTGAATGCTCGCCATGACTGGCACAATTCGATTTGCAAGTCTCACTTTTTCCGAAGCATCCCCTCGATAGCCTGCCATCCATTGCTTTAAAATCATCGAATATAGATCTGGAGCCTCAGATATCAGTGTTTTTAAAGAGTCCGAACCCGAACCCTTAACATAATCATCTGGATCCTGATTATCTGGCAGGATAAGCCCCTTTGGGTACACTCCAGAAGCCAGCAACAATGGCAGACTTCTTTCGGCTGCTTCTTGACCGGCCGAGTCCCCATCAAACAAGGTCACCACATTTTTAGTAATTCGGTTGAGCATTTTGCCATGATCCATGGTCAATGCAGTACCCATGGTGGCCACCACATTGGTGATACCAACTTGATATAATGCAATGAGGTCCATGTAGCCTTCGACCACAATCGCTTGGTCTTCGCTGCGAATATATTTGGCCGTTTCATTAAGGCCATACAAAACTTTTCCCTTGTGAAAAACCAAGGTTTCAGGAGAATTCAAATATTTCGGCTCACCCTGAGCGATGATTCGACCGCCAAAGGCAATCGGTTCACCCATTTGAGAAATGATAGGAAACATCAGTCGATCGCGAAAAATATCGAAATATCCGGTTTTGCCGCCCGTGCGAGCTTTAACCAACCGAGCTTCTTCAGCCAAGGCTAAAGGGACATTTTTGCTTTCCAAAAACTTGGTTAGACCATCCCACTCTTCACCAGCGTAGCCGATTTGAAAAGTTTCTAAAATTGCTCCGGTTAACTTTCGTTTTTCAGCGTAAACTTTGGCCGGGTGTGAGCTTGGCAACTGTTTGAAGTTTTCCTGAAAATATTGGCAAGCCAATTTGTTCACTCGCAAAAGAAGCTTCTTCTTTTGAGAAAGAGCATCTAATTTTGAAGATTCTTTTTCGTTTACAGCCGGCAATGCAATGTGCGCCCGTCCCGCTAAAAACTCGACGGCCTCAGGAAAAGACATCCCATTGTAATCTTGCAAAAATCGATAGAGGTTTCCTTTTTTTTGACAGCCAAAACAATGATAAACCTGCTTCAGTTCGGACACTGAAAAACTGGGAGTCTTTTCCGCGTGATCCGGAAATGGACAACGCCCCATCAGGCCACCGCCCGAGGGTTTTAATTGCGTATACTGAGAAATAATATCCACCAAGTTGTTTGCAGTTTGCACTCGGTCGATGAAATCAGGACTAAATTTCATTCTCTCACAATCTCAAATTTTAAAGGTGCGATAACTTACGTCAGCTTTGTCTTAATAATTTCGCTCACCAATTTGTTGTCAGCAGTTCCGGCTGATTTGGCGATTACGGCCTTCATCACCGGGCCCATATCTTTGATAGATTTGGCATTCATTTCAGTGATTGTTTGAAGGACTAAAGCTTCCACTTGATCTTTCGACATTTGCGAAGGCAAGTAGCTCTCGATTATTTTTAATTCTGTGGTTTCTTTGTCTACCAAATCTTGGCGATTGGCATTTTTGTATTGCTCAATAGATTCTTTTCTTTGTTTCACTGACTTTTTGATCACAGCCATAACGTCTTCAGCAGAGATTGGATCCGGGCGAACTTCGATTTCACGGTTTTTAATTGCCGCTTGCAAAAAACGAATAGACTCAAGCTTCACTTGGTCTTTTTCTCGCATCGCAGTTTTCATGTCGCTCATTAATTTTTCACGAATTTCCATAATACCTCCGAAAGAAAAAAGAGGGAAAATCGCCAATGACGAGTTTCCCTCTTGATGAATTACTAAGATTCTAAAGACTCGTACTACTCTGTGAGTTACTCGATGAGTTGCTCAGAGTACTACTCTGTGAAACTGCGACGAGTTTTTTTAACTGCGCGTTTGCGAGCAGAAGCCGATTTCTTTTTAAGACGAACGCTAGGTTTTTCGAAGTGTTCACGTTTTTTCACTTCAGAAAGAATTCCGGCTTTTTCGCATTGTTTTTTAAATCGTCGGAAAGCTGATTCGAAGCTTTCACCCTCTTTAATTTTGACCATTGCCATAGAAAATCACCCGCCTTCCAGTTCAGATTTCTGAAAGTAAAATAAATCACTTCAGATAAGTCATTGGGGTATAGCAAAAAAATGCCTAATTTTTCAATGGATTTCGGTGTTTGCCTCGTTTATCATGCTCACTAACTATGAAAAATAATGCATCGAGCCATATTGCAACACCTGGGGAAATTGATCAAAATTGGATGAAGATGGCTTTAAACATAGCTAGTTTATCAGCCAAAAATGGCGAGGTGCCAGTCGGTGCTGTTGTGGTCAAAGATGGCGAAATCATTGGAAAATCTGGAAATCGAAAAGAGACACTTAAAACCCCGATTGGTCACGCGGAACTGATTGCAATTCATAAAGCGTCTCAAAAACTTCAGTCTTGGCGCCTTTCCGGATGCACTTTGTATGTCACCCTAGAGCCTTGTGTGATGTGTGCAGGTGTTATCACTCAAGCTCGAGTTGATCGCGTCGTATTTGGAGCCTACGATCCAAAGGGTGGCGCAATGGTTTCACTGTTTCAAATTGGGCAGGATTCAAGATTGAATCACAGATGCGAAATTGTTGGTGGTATACTTGAAAGCGAATGCAGCCAAATACTGACTCGCTTTTTCAAAGAACGGCGAAAGGCCAAAAAATGAAATTATTAGTTTTAGTAGCGATTTTATTTACTTCTCTTAATGGACTAGCTGGAACCCGTTGTACCGAAGAACCAAAAGCTAACTGGATTTCGGCTGCAGAAATCAAAGAAAAGTTCACCAAAATGGGCTACAAAATTAAGAAATTTCAAATCGTTAATAACTGCTACGAAGTTTATGGAATTAATCCAAATGGCGAGCGGGCTGATATTTTCTTTAATCCTGCAGATGGCTCTGTCGTAAAATCTGAAATTTTAAAATAGGTAAAAAAATCCAAAATTTTAAATTAATGAGTGGCGCTGGATTTGGTTTTTTCTTGAATGCACTTCAATAGCTCTGCGCCCTGCTTGCCTGAATCTTTACAAGATTTCTTAGCATCCTTGACGGTGATATTGAGCTGATTGCTATTGGGAACTGCCTGATTATCTACCGATGTGCTGTCTGATTTCGCTTTTTCGGTTTCAGCGTTTGAACACAGGCCAAAATTTAAGATTCCAATAAAAAGCAAAGATTTGAATAGTTGATTCATTTACATCCCCTTGTACTTGAAACCTTTTTTATCAAAAATAGCTTTGATTTGATCTCGTTTGTCGCCCTGAATTTCGATTAATCCCTCTTTGCCATCCATCAAATAAGTGCCGCCGACACCACATTTGTTCTTTAATTCTTTGCAAAGTTCTTTTAAGAAAATTTCTTGTTTTGGCAAATTATCAATGACAGTGACGGTTTTGCCGCCTCGACCGCTTTTTTCAATTCGAAAAATCGCCACCCAATTGTTACTTTTAACAAAAGATTCTGAAGCCTGCTCTGGCTTTTTTTTGCCCAAGGCTTCTTCTAATTTTTCACGATCTTTGGGGTCATCGGACCATACTAACTTTGAATTTGAACTCATGGGCCGATATTGAAAGAAATTTGGCTATTAATCAAGAATTATGGAGTTGAACTTCCAGATGATCCGTTTCCACCAGCAGGAAGCGGCCCTTCCACATCTTGTTTTGCAGATCCGACGCCATCAGCTCCATCGCTTAAATTGGATTTGATGGTCTCAATTTTTTCACCATCAAAGCGATACAAGACGCCTTCGCCATCCATCACCGTCGCCATATTGACCGGTCTACCCCATACGTAAAATAAATTCTTTACGGTCTCTTGCAGGTAATCCGGCTGCATATCGACACCTTCCCAAAGGTGCCCTAGCAATAGCTCTCCTCGATTTTCAAAATTTCCATCCAAAACCTTGATGATGGGCTGACCAAAATTGGTCATATGGAAAAGTAATTTTGCTTTGATCGCTTTAAAATCTCTTGTGTCGATTTCGAACTGGTTGGTCCGTTTATTAAACTTATATACGAACAACTTATTTCGAACACAAAAGTCTTCCGTCAAAAACTCATCGATGAAAGTAACGTCGTTATAGATCTTTCGAACTTCGAAAATCTTTTCGCGACCCAACCCTAATTTTTTGTCCCAATTTTTTCGCTCTTTAATATCATCGCACTCTTCCCACTCGCGGCCAAAACGACCTTTGTTCCATCGATCTTCAATGTCCCTCATCAATTCAATCCCAACTTTATAAGGATTGTAACCGTTCGGAGCCATCGCGACTGTTCCCGAATGATGATCAGCGAAATCAATCACCTCGGCATCATTCATGATCTTTTCAGTCATTAATTTTGAATGCCAATAAGAAGCCCAACCCTCATTCATAGTCTTGGTCATACCTTGCGGAGCAAAGTAGTAAGCTTCTTCACGAACGATGGTTATAATATCTTGCTGCCAGTCTTCCAGCGGAGCGTAATTCTGCAAGAACTTAAGAACGTCACGCTCAGGCTCAGCTGGGAATTTCTGTTTTTTGACTGCGGCCTCGGCCATTTTCTGTTTTTGTTCAGCAACAAAAGAAGGCGGATTGATGTAGTCGCGCATATATTCACGATCATACTTCAACATCACCGGTTTTGAATTATTTGGATTTTCTTCTCTGGGCGTAATTGTTGTCGGCGAGTAAACGCTATGTCGATCTATCAAATTTTCAAGACTTAGGCATTTATCAATAAAGTTTTCCACAACATCAACACCATATCGATCCATATAGCGACGAATTCGGGTTGCGTGGTTGGCCATCGCATCCATCATTTTTCGATTTGTCTTGGAAAACCACACATTGTTCTTAAAGAAATCACAGTGCCCATAGACGTGGGCCATGACCAGCTTTTGATCCATCATCATATTGCCTTCCATCAAATAGGCATAACAAGGATCCGTATTGATCACCATTTCATAGATTTTTGAAAGTCCATATTCATAGGATTTAGATAGCTGTTCATATTCCATCCCAAATTTCCAATGTGGATATCTCACTGGAAAACCGCCGTAAGCTGCAAATTGACTGATTTGATCATAGTTGACCAATTCAAAGACGGTCTCGAAGCAATCAAGCCCAGCATCTTTGGCAATTTTACAGATCTTTTTTCTTTCGGCTTCTAATTCGGGTGTTAAGTTTGCCATCTGTATTACCTATTTTCCTTTACCCAAAAAATCTTTGATCGAGTCCAAGATTTTGTCGCGATTCTCTATCTGACTGACAATCAATCTTTCGTCTTGGGGAAAATCTTTTTGCAAATCTTTTAAAAATTGTCCTGAACCATATTTACTTTCCACTTGCCCGTAACAAAAGACGTTACAATTTGGCAAAAAGAAGTCTTTTAGGATTTTGGTGCAAAGCCGAGTGTCTTCACCACTCCAATTGTCCCCATCCGAAAAATGAAATGGGTAAACATTCCATTCACTTGGATCATATTCGGTTTCAATTAATTCCTGACAAAGCTTATAGGCCGAGCTGATCAATGTTCCGCCAGATTCGCTTGTTCGAAAGAATGTGTCTTCATCTACAATCTTTGCCGCTGCATCGTGGATAATGAATCGAGTTTCTAAACCCTTGTAATGTTTCTTCAACCAAGCATTGATCCAAAAACTTTCTAAACGAACAATTTCTTTTTGTTCGTCGCCCATCGAACCAGAAACGTCCATCATATAAATAACAACAGCATTGGTCTGAGGCTTTGTTACAGTCTTAAAAGTTCGATAGCGCATGTCTCGCTTAATCGGAACGATGATTGGATCTTCGGGATTGTATGTTCCCGTGCTCATCTCGCGCTTTAATGCATTTTTGTAACTGGATTTATAGTGCCTCAAGCCTTCCGGTCCCACCGGAGCTCGGCCAGAATATCTGGTTTTGGTCGAATCAATATTCTTGTTACCTTTAGGCTTAATGTTCGGAAGCTCTAATTTCTCTCCCAAAATATCGGCAAGCTCATCGATCGTCAGCTCAGCTTCAAGCATGTGTTGACCGGCTTGATCTCCGGCCTGACCTTGCCCCTCACCGGGTTCGCCAACGCCTTCGCCTGGCTTACCCTCACCTTGACCGACGCCACCTTCATTTTTGGGACCATAGCGAAATGTGGGAATTTCAATATGTGGAAGCGGGATTTTGACATAGTCTTTTTCCCGTTTGCCGATCATTTCACCTTGGCTGACAAAGCGTTTGAAATTCTGCTTTATCTTCCCTTTAATGATGTCTTTAAACCGACTGTGATCTTCTTTGATCGGCATATTTCCACCCTATTTGTTTTTGACGTCGCCTCTTGCAAAGATACTTGCTACATAATGAAGAACATCCGTTGCCGAGATTTCGTCATAGCCATAATCCTTGATCAATCTAGTTTTAACGATATCAATTTTCTCTTGAGTGTCTTTATCAACAACCGAAGAAACAATTGAAGTCAGCTTGATACTGTCTTTTTGATCTTCAAAAAGTTTCAGCTCCAAAGCCTTATGAAGTCTTTCGTTCATTTTATAGTTGAACTTCTTCCCTTCAATTGCCAGTGCTCCGATATAATTCATAATTTCACGTCTGAAATCGTCTTTTCGGGACTCGGGAATTTCAATCTTCTCTTCCAAAGACCGCATCAAACGCTCATCTGGCTCCTCATCTTGACCAGTGAATTGATTGCGAACTCTCTCCTTCTGAGTATAGGCCTTCACATTATCAATATAGTTTCCACAAAGTCTTTGCAGCGCACTTTCGTCGGCACTGATAGCCCTTTGCACTTCACCCTTGATAATTTCTTCGTACTCTTGCTTCACCATTCCCAACAGCTCACGATAGTCTGTTTTCAGCTCCTCATTGGACAAGAGCGAGTGATTCTTCAAACCACTTTCAAGCTCATTCATAATCATAAAAGGATTTACAGATCCCTTATTGTTTTGTTGAGCGGCTACGATCGCATTTGAAAGTTTATCCTGAATGTACCTTGGCGAAATTCCTTCAAGACCTTCACGAATTGTTTCTTTGCGAAGTTCCTTAACATTGTCCTCGGTATAATTGGGCAAAGTTTTGCCATTATATAATTTCAATTTCTGTAGCCGATTGAGGTTGGCCTTTTTCGGTTTTTCAAGCCGAGTTAAAATCGCCCACATCGCAGCCATTTCGATCGTATGTGGAGCAATCGAAATTCCGCGCAATTTCTGTGAGTTGAAATCTTTTTTATATATGTTAATTTCATCCTTCCATCTTGTGATGTACGGAATATCAATTTTCACAGTACGGTCCCTAAGAGCTTCCATAAATTCGTTGTCTTGCAAACGACGATATTCGGGCTCATTGGTATGGCCGATGATGACTTCATCAATGTACGTTTGCGCAAACTTTTTAGGCTTAATTCGGTGCTCTTGCGAAGCTCCTAAAAGATCGTACAAAAACGCCACATCCAGCTTAAGTACTTCGACGAATTCAATCATACCTCGATTGGCAACATTGAATTCTCCATCAAAGTTGAAAGCTCTTGGGTCCGAGTCCGATCCATACTCAGCAATTTTTCGATAGTTCAAATCACCAGTGAGCTCAGTTGAGTCCTGATTTTTTTCATCTTTCGGTTGGAAAGTTCCAATTCCGACTCGATCGCTTTCGCTTAAAACCAAGCGCTTCACTTTGACGTGGTTCATGACCTTCATTAGGTCGCCACCATATTTTTCCATTAAGCATTTAAAAATATATCGACTGGGAGGGGACAATTCACCTTCAATGTTCACTCGAAAATTTCCATCCAAACCGCGATTGATCTCTTCGCAGATTTGACCGCGCATGTCTTCAGGAATCAACCAAAGCGGCTCTTCATTCATCGGTGAGTGAAACACCTTCACTTCTTTTCCAAGAATCCCGCCAAGTTTTCCTTCAGGATCAATCCACTCAAAAGTGTACATCGCCCCTTGTTCGGTCTTCGAATAAGCTTCAATTCCCTTTTTTAACATTCGACAAATAGTTGATTTGGCACTGCCCACCGGACCGTGCAATAAGATCACCCGTTTTTCAGTTCCGTAGCCCAGGGCCGCAGACCTTAGAACGTTCACCAGTTTCATGATTGGAATATCTAATCCGAAGACGGCGTCTTTGCCGTTGTTTTTGATATCATCGAAGAATTTGTAACGAACGACGTTCTTTTTGAAATCGACGTATTCCTCTGTGCCGGCCTCAATGATCATGTCGTACATTCTTTGAAATGCATTTCGACTGATTTTTGGATTGGCCTTTACTAGGTCAAGATACTCTTGAAAAGTTCCTGTCCAATTGGCGTCGTAAATAGAATGATTTGTCTGCCAGTTTCTAACTAGGGACGAAAGATCGACTTTGGTGGCCATAGATCTCTCCTTGATGTATGTCGTACGGTTATTGTTGACGTGACCTCTTTCAAACTCAGGCTCGAGCATAGGAGCCTCCTTTTTAGTATAACCCAGCAGGAGGCCTAGAAAGTTAATTTTCTGTCTGAAAAATCTCAAATTGGACCAGTTTTTTGGGGGCTATTAATGAAGCTTATATCTTGTATAGCCTTCAGGTGGGGTTAGCTGATAAATTTTATCTGCCCCCTCGACCTTCGTCTTAAATCCTTTAACCAAAATCTGCACTTCAAAACGACTATTGGAAATCGTGATTCTCTTGTTTTCGCTATTTCTTTCGGTCCAAACAATCTTTGATTGATCGCTGAGGCGATTACATTCAGAAACCTTTTGGTCCTCACCCATTTTGCATGACCAATTTTTTTCGGAAATTGGTATATCAAAAAATAAAGATGTTATAGTA
>CAZDHC010000008.1:0-49418 GCA_964505225.1 uncultured Bdellovibrio sp.
ACTTCACTTTTAATGAAGGGGTCGATGGTTCGAATCCATCGCGAGCCACCATTTTCTGTTTCGGACCTAAACGTTCCCATCGTCTAGGGGCCTAGGACACCTCCCTTTCACGGAGGATACAGGGGTTCAAATCCCCTTGGGAACGCCAATTTTCCAAACTCTTCGACTTTCTCTCTCACCCCTCGGTCGAGCCCAAAATATCAGACGCTTGCCAGTTCGGTAAATCATGAACAAGTTCTGACAATAGCTCATTGAATCGCTGCTCAGCTTGTTGACGACGAGCGGGCTCGCGCGCAGACACACCGTCAGCAAGATCGCGCCATTCAGGCGACAGCGTCAATCGACTCTTCAATGCGACAGTCAAAAGATCTGCCCAGGTTGGCTGATTGTAAGTGAAATTTAATGCTAAGGCTTCACCAAGGGCCGAGGTCGAATGCCAATAGCCTCGTGGAACAAAAAGCAAAGAACCTGGCTTCAGTGTGACCTCGATCGTGTCAGCCGAAGGCATCACCTCGGAAATTGATGTTGGCAGAGGCTCTGAATACGCTGCAAGCTCGGGATCCATCGAAAGCCCCAGCGTGTGACGCACGGTTGGATTTGCAACATTGAAATTTGGAGCCAGCCGCCACACCTTGGTGCCATGAAGCTGCAACACAAAATTGATGTTCTGATCAAAGTGCGCAGCGGTCCCCTTACCGTCCGGTGTTGCGTAGGCGATGCAACGTCCGTAGGTCATCTGTGGCAATCCCAGATCAGCTTTTATCGATTCTATCCACAGCTTCAGATCTGGAATGTTCGCTTCGACGTTATTAAACAACAACCCCATTCGGTTCGCGAAAAGTTTTCTGGCATCTGCTGTTGAAGCGTCCACCGAGCTTGCCTCATCGGCCACATCAGGCAGGTGCGCTTGTACTCGGCCCGGCCAAAACTCTAGAAGCTTGTCGATTGAAGCCAATGCCTTCAGCTCACGAATGATATCAAAGCTTAAGTCATGGCAAACGAATGGCGAATGGTGCCAGTGTTCTTCGAAAAATATTTCAAGGTTCGAGGCACCGATAAGCGAGCTAAGTCCTGGTTTCATTTCATACCGCCATTTTCTGTAAATGACATCATTGCTTATTTGTAGCTCAAACAAAAGACCCTAACGCAATTGGCTCAACAAAATATTGGAGTACTGCTTTAGGCCAACCTCAATCCAATTTTGCCCCATTGACAGTTCTTCATTTATAATTTATATTTAACTAATTGGTTAATTAACCGATAGGTATAATACAAAAGGAAAACATGCAAGACCAACTTAGCCAAACATTTTCGGCTTTAGCAGACCCCACCAGAAGGCGTCTATTGGCTCATCTGTCTAAGGGTGAAGCTAATGTTTCTGACCTTGCTAAGCCATTTCTAAAAGAGATGAGCCTACCCGCCATCACCAAGCACCTCAAAGTGCTCGAGACCGCGGGATTGATCACCAAATCCAAAGATGCCCAGTGGCGACCCTGCAAACTGAATGGTGCCCCATTAAAAAGTGCCTCGGACTGGATGGAAACCTATCGAATCTTTTGGGAAGAAAGCTTCGATCGCCTAGATGAATATTTAGATGAATATTTAAAAACTGTGACTCAAGAGAAAAAAACAAAGGGTAAAAAAAATGGCCGCAAAAAATAAATCCAACGAAATTAAAATTATTAGAACCTACGATGCTCCTGTCAAAGTTGTGTGGGAAGCTTGGGTCGATCCCAAGAAAGCGGCAAACTGGTGGGGCCCTCGAGGTTTTACGATTACAACTCACAGCAAAGATCTTCGCGTTGGAGGCAATTGGCATTACACCATGCACGGACCCGATGGCGTCGATTACCCAAATAAAACCATTTACCTAGAAGTCGAAAAATATTCTCGCTTGGTATACGACCATGGCGGGTACGACGATAGACCACCTTTATTTCGAGTCACAGTTAATTTCAGCGAGATAAAAGGCAAAACCAAAATGGATATGACCATGGCCTTAGCGACGCCTGAAGCAGCCGAGGAAACTAAAAAGTTTATCAAAAAAGCTGGAGGCAATGCCACTTGGGACAGACTTGCTGAATTTTTGTCGAAAGAGTCCTCTGGAAAAGAACAGTTTGTCATCAATCGCACCTTTGATACACCAATTGAAACCATGTTTGAAATGTGGACCAACCCTGATCATTTCGCAAAATGGATGGGCCCCGCTGGCGCTTCGATGAAATTCTTTCGAGCTGAAATTAAGCCTGGAGGAAGCTCGTTTTATATGATGAGCGGCGACCCTGGATACAAGCTCTATGGAAAAACAAAATATCTAGAAATCGTAAAACCAAATCGGATTGTCTACACTCAACAATTTTGTGATGAAAATGAAAACGTGATTCGCCATCCGATGGCTCCAGTTTGGCCAGAAACCATGCTCACGGTGGTCACCCTTGCCGAAGAGGGCTCTGATCAAACCCGAGTCACCATCACTTGGGAAGCTGATGGAGCCACTACTGCAGAAGAAATTGCAGCCTTCGTTAAAGAACGCGGCGGCATGACACAAGGTTGGACTGGCTCCTTTGATAAATTGGAAGAGTATTTGACTTAAAAAATTGATTTTAAGAAGGGACTTCAATTGACCAACTCACACCAGAACACGACCAAGCCATTCCTCAAAGAACTTCTCAACTTTGTATTGATAGCGCTTGGAGTTTTTTCGGCGGCCATGGGATTGAAGGGTTTTTTACTTTCAAGTAATTTTATCGACGGAGGCGTCACAGGCGTCTCTATGTTGCTCAATCGTACGACCTCCATCCCCTTGGCAATTTGCTTACCCCTGGTAAATTTACCCTTCATATTACTAGCTTATAAAAATTTAGGATTGGCCTTCGCCATCAGAAGCACTTTGGCCATTGGTGGATTGGCTTTGACCTTAGGCTTTGTTCCTTTTCCAGACGTAACTCCTGATTTAATTTTGACCGCTATCTTTGGAGGGTTCTTTATTGGCGCAGGAATTGGATTAGCAATTCGAGGTGGCGCAGTTTTGGATGGAACAGAAGTGGCCGCACTTCTTATTAGCAAAAACAGTCATATCCTGAAAGTCGGCGATATTATTTTAGGTTTTAATATTGTCATTTTTCTTGTGGCTATTTCAGTTCTAGGAACCGAGCCCGCCCTCTACTCTATTTTGACTTATTTATCTGCCGCAAAAACATTAGACTTTGTTGTCCATGGCCTTGAAGAATTCACTGCCATCACAATCGTTTCAAGTAAAAATGCCCTGATCCGGGACTCGATCACGGGATCTCTTGGGCGAGGGGTAACCGTTTTTAAAGGCCACGGCGGAATGCACAAAGCAGATCTCGACATTCTTTATTGTGTCGTTACCAGACTTGAAATTGGAAAAGTAAAAGAAATAATCGATGAATTAGACTCAAGCGCCTTTGTCACTGTTCATCCACTTTCATCAGCAGTTGGCGGAATGGTTAAACGAGGGCACTAGCTCGATTGCCAGGATTAACACCTCAATTTACCTTTACGACTCTCTTTTTAAAAAACCGATCTTTGATCTGAATTAAAACAGACTCCAACCTAGATTCCTCAATATTACGAGATACATTGTAGGCCACCCGAAACAATCGAAATGGTCGAATCAAAAAACTTGCCGAGTAAAATATCGCCATTCCACTAATTTTATAAATCACTAACTCAAAGGATTTGATCGTTCTTGAATAGGATTTGGCCCGACTCAGCTCATAGATTAAACCCCAAAAATAAGAGTCACTTAGATTGGAAATTTTTCCTCCAGAAAAGGAATCTTCAATGCGTCCTTCTTTCAACAAACTTTCAAACAGCTCCGAACCGGGATAAGGCATAAAAGTATTCACAATAACATCAGTCACGCCCACATAAGCCATTTTAATTAAGAACAAATAGGTTTTGAAAATATCCATTTTTGTATCTTTCGGAAAACCTATCACGATATTCAATTTGACCTTGATGCCAAACCTCATTGCCGCCCGAACTGAGTCCGTCATTTTATCTAAATCAATTTTCTTTTTAACTTCCTTCAGAGTTCTATCCGAACCACTTTCCGGAGCATAAACTAGATGCTGCACACCTGCCTGACTCATCAACTCTAGAACCTCGGCATCCAGCGCTTCAGATCTAGTCCCCGAAGGCATCTGCCACCGAACATTAAGGTTTCTAGCAATTGCCCCTTTACAGAATTCAATAATCCAATCTTTACGAATCACAGTTGTTAAATCATAAAAATCGATGTTCTGAGCCCCGTATTTTTCAACGTAATGCTGAATTTCATCTAATACATCTCGAACATCTCTTGCTTGCCACTTAGCATTCCACATAGTTGGGTTGGAGCAAAAGGTGCACCTAAAGGGACATCCTCTAGTTGCCAAAAGAGGCATACTTCTACCTGGATTGATTCCATAACCTAAGCCATTTGAGAGGTAATTTTCCAAAGGAATCAAATGCCAAGCTGGCCAAGGGATCTGATCAATTTCTTTTATTCGCCCACGACGTTCATTTTTCTTAATAGCACCATTGTCGTTATAATAGATTCCCTTTACTAAAGCTAAATCCCCGTTTTGTTTTTTTGCTTGGACAAGTGCGACCATTGTTTCATCACCTTCACCCAAGACACAAATGTCAATTTCAGGACAATCACTTAAACAAAATTCAGGAATTGCAGTAATATGCTCCCCTCCGCAAATGATCCAGCTGCCAGGATTTTGCTTTCGAATTTTTCTTATAATTTCTTTCGCCAAAGGCCAGGTGTTCGAAAAACCCACCGACACTCCGATGACGTCACTGCTTCCAACTTTCTGCACGATTTCATCAACTGAAAGTCCATAGGAATACAGATCAGTTCCTACGATGATGTTTTTCTGAAAGGGGGCTTCTCCAGTGGAGTCGACACAACGGACATCAATTTTAGCTTCCAGCAGTGAACTTGCAATATAAGCCATACCAATCGGCGGACTTACGATGGTTGCCGAAACCCATCGCGACTCCACTAAGGGAACTCTGACTAGAACAACTGATTGATCCATCATCTAACGATGGCAAGATTTCCAAAAATTAACAACAAAATAGACCTAGTTCCCGATTCATTCTTATCGCCATCCCCCAAGAAGCTGAAACCGCGATTGCCACAGGACAAACAGAAAGAGATATAAGTTAAAAACAACTGTGAAAACTATTGATTTAAAATGACTTCGGTCAAACTTCGAAGCGCAAGGACCCCGGACTGGGGGCCATCCATCTGAGCGCGAATCGTTGCACCGTCAATGGCGATCACCAATTGATCGGCGACTATTTTTGGATTCTTAAAGCCATCTTGCAATGCTATCTCCTCTAAAATTTTAGCGAAGTGCTTTTTATGTCCCAAACACAGAGCCTTTTCTTCATTTCGCTCAGGCCCACTTTCGGCAGTCGTGTTTATAAAAGCGCATCCGCGAAAATCTGCACTTTTAAACCAAACCTCAATCACTTCGATGGCGGCATTCAATTTTTTCTTTCTATCTTTCGTTTTTAATTCTAAGGTTTGATTGAACCAAGTCGCAAAACGCTCATCACGGACTCGCAAAAATTCTAAGATCAAATCTCTTTTTGTTGGAAAATGTTTAAAGAATGTCATTTTCGAAACATTCGATTCGGCAATAATTCGATCTACTCCGACCGAGTTCACGCCATAGCGATAAAAAAGACGAAGCGCTGTTTCAATCAATTTGTCTTTAGCGCAAGGTTCGCCGCCGAGGTCAGCCGGCGGTCTCCCGCGTTTTCTTGGTATTGCTTTTGGCATAGTCTTCATTTTCAAACCTTATCAGCAGCTGGAGCTTATCTCCAGCTGCCTCATGTCAAAGACCTATCGAAATTGGTTCAATCCAGTTTTATGATCAAGCTCTTGCAGTTGAGTAAAGCCTCCAAGAACTTCGTTACCAACAAAAATTTGGGGAAAAGTCTTCATTCCCGTTTTGTCTTGCAACTCGGAAACGACGCATTGATCATTTGTGTCGACAAGGACTTCACGGAAAAGAATATTTTTTTCGTTTAGTAGACTTTTGGCGCGGTCACAATAAACACAGTCTTTTTTCGAATAAATTGTAATTGAGTCTTTCATTTTCGGCCTCCTTATTAAACTTTTTCTGCAACTGGAAAATCAATTTCAGTTCTATTGATATGATTGAAATAGTTCGTATAAATGTTTTCAACTACAGCGAACAAAATGTCTGGAACTTGCGCATCCGAGTACCCTGCTGCTTTAAATTCATTAAGTGCCTTATCAGAAACATGACCTTTTTCCGTGACAATTTCTCCTACGAAATTGACCAAGGCTTGTTGCTTAGAACCCTGAGGTTTGCCCATTCTAATATTCAATGTTTCTTCTTTGGAAATGCCGTGCATACCAGCAAGCACTGTGTGAGCCGATAAACAATAGTTACAATTGTTTTTCTGAGCCACAACGAGGGCTATGGTTTCCTTTTCCGACCCACTCAATGTTTTCAAGCTTGGACCAATTCCCAATAAAGTTTGCAGCGCATTTGAATTCACTCCGACTGCTTGAAAAAGATTAGGAACTTTTCCTAATGCCTTAGTAATTGCCGAGTAAACCTCAGCCGTGTGTCCTGTAGCTTGCTCGGGCGTGATGGACTTAATTCGTGACATGATAGTCTCCTTTTTGTTTGCGAATAACTTTCGCGGTTTAATAGGCGCTTGCTATTTAATATACCGAACTGTATATTTATGAAACGGAGGCTGCTAAACGTCTAATATCTTTACGAAAATTGCCTTTACTAAAACGGCCAAAGAGATTCAAGAACTCATGGGAAGTCGAAAAAACTATGCCCGTTTTGAGTCCGGACCGGATCGAAACAACGAATTAACTGATAATGAAATTGAGTTCATTTCCGAAAGGGACAGTTTTTATAGTGCCTCAGTCAGCGAAACAGGCTGGCCTTATATACAACATCGCGGCGGTCCGGTTGGCTTTTTGAAGGTGCTCACTAAAAATCTAATTGGCTTTGCTGACTTTTCAGGAAATCGTCAATACATCACAGTGGGAAACCTGAACTCGAACCCACGTATTGCCATGATATTGGTAGACTACCCAAATCAGACCCGTCTTAAAATTCTAGGAAATGTTCAGCTAATTGATTCTGAAAATGATTCGACATTAATTGAACTGCTGACTCCAAAAAATTACGAAGCAAAAGTTGAACGAGGATTTTTGATCACAGTCGAAGGTTTTGATTGGAATTGCCCTCAACATATCACCCCTCGTTGGACCGCCGAAGAGGTCAAAAGAGTCCTCCAAGTTTAACTCTATGAAAGACTCAACCATTCCCCCAAAAAAAATCTAACTACTTCTTAGCAATCAAATCAAAGCCAATTTCAAATTGGTCATTGATCATTTTATCTCCAATATTTGGAAAGAATTTTCCAGATCGATACTTGATATCAAATTGGGTTCGATCAACTAGAAGTTTACCTTGAGCTTTAACCTGACCGTCCGACCAAGTCATATCTACCGGAAACTGTTGGGCCTTAGTAATCCCCTTAATGGTCAGCTCAGCAGACACTTCAGCTTTGTTTGGTGCCGTCTCTTTGACTGCGATGATTTTGAGTTCAGCTGTTCCATGTTTGGCTACAGAAAAAAAGTCTTCTGAAGAAAGGTGATCAACCAAATCCTTGTTCTTTCCAGCGTCTTTGATATCCAAATTAGAAATGGATTTCATATCGATCACGATTTTTCCAGCAACTATTTTTTTACCATCAACCTGGATTTCACCATTTTTAACTTGAATCACTCCATCATGCTGACCCGTGACCTTTTTCCCTAACCAAGTCACTTTAGAGGACGCAGCGTCAACCTTATAAGTGATTGGCTTTGCAAAAACCGTAGTCGCAAAAATAGACGTCGATAGAGCCAGAATTAATTTAAGCATTGGTTCTCCCTTTTTATTAAGTATAAAGAAAAATACTAAACTGAATTGAGGCCAATTTCCACATTAGAAATACAATTTCAATCTGGGACCATTCTCCCAATCTACTGGGAAATATCTCCTCGCCAAACCCTTCCAAATCGTCCTTACCCTATTTTACAAGGGGCTTTGATTTGCATTGTTGATTGGTAATCAAATAATCGAGGTTCGTATGAAAAAAAAATCTGTCGCGTCCTTTTTCGTCTCAACGTCTTTCATTTTGACCAGCGTTGGCTCTTTGACTGCTTTTGCCCAAGATGGCTCCAGCACCGAAAGTCGAAATTCTAACGAAAGCAGCAACCTTTCCGCAGGAGGTCTTTTTGTCGAACCAATTTTGACTTATTCCAACGAGACTTCTGAAATCAAAACTTCACAACTTCCTATTATTTCAGATGACACTTCGGGAACCTCAACTGGTTATGGACTCGGCGCTAGACTTGGATTTCATATTGGAGAAGTCGTCTTTCTAGCAGCAGATGGTCGGTATACCAGGGCCACATTTTCCGATTCTTCTTACAATAATGCCGAGGGCAATGTGTGGAATGCCGGCCCTAGTTTGGGTCTACAAATGCCGAACATTGGCTTAAGAGTATGGGGAACTTATATTGCCGTAGGAGAGTTCAATCCTGATTCAGGACGCGATGGAGTTGATTTAAAATTTCGAGATCCACGAGGCTGGAGGGTTGGCGCCGGCTTTAGAATTCAAAGTTTAAGTCTTAATCTCGAATACCAAGATCTGGTTTACGACAAAACCGACATTGAATCATTTGGAGTCGCAAACTCGACCAGCGATACCGAGGTTGACTACACTTCCAAAGGAGCAGTTTTAAGCGTCAGCTTTCCATTGCAACTTTAACCAGCAGGGAAATTTAAAACTTTCCCTCAACCCGAATCCACTGCGATAGAATTTCTCGCTCTTCTTCGGTCATATTTGTCTTGTTCGCCAAAGGCATAATTTTCGTCACGACAACCTGTTGATAAAGCTGTGGTAACGCCAGCCTCAGCTGTTGTTCATTTTCAAAGACGACCCCTTTGGGTGCCGTTTTAAAAACATCATCGGTAGGATTGCTGCTATGACAGGCCCAGCATCTAGCTTGAACGATTGGCATGACTCGCTCAAAGGAAACACGCTCATTGGGTGAAAAACTGCCAACCTTACCATTTGCATCAGAATTCTGGCCGCCCAGCGCAGCTGTCATATACACCAAACCTAAAAGGCCGATGGCCGCCGGCAACAAAGTCCATCTTTCCATTGTTACTTTAGTCACCATCGCGTGACGTACCAGCGCACCTGACACCGCCAACACAATCAATAAAAGCCAATTATAGGGATGATTGTAAATCACCGCATAATGATTGCTCAACATGATGAACAAGACCGGAAAAGTAAAATAGGTATTGTGTACCGATCTAGTTTTAGCCTTAACACTAAATGAATAATCTGGAACTTTTCCCGCAGTCGCGTCTTCGACCATTCGCTTTTGTCCGGGTAAAATTCGCACCCAAACATTTAAAAGCATCATAGTTCCCAGCATGGCGCCTGTTTGGATAAAGGCTCCCCGCCCGCTAAAAAAATACAAATTCAGAAATATAAAGCCAAACAACAAAACCGCAGATAGCAAAACATTGACGAATTTTGAAATGATAAACTTCCAAATTGCATCGTAAATCAGCCAGCCACAGACTATCAAACCAAGACTTGTTGCGATAGCCTGCCCTTGACTTAAATTGATCTTTTGATTGATCAGCAAGCTTGCTCCATTAAGCCAATACAAATAAATAAAAAGCAGGTAACCCGTGATAACTGTTAAAGTCGCTTCCCATTTGAACCAATGCAAAACTTTTGGAAGTTCACCGGGAAAAATTTTTCGTTTTTCAACTTGGTAATAAAAGCCACCGTGAACCATGAACAATTCGCCTTCGACATTCCTTCTTGGAACCTCTGGGGCTTCGAAAGCACTGTCCAACCAGATAAAATAAAAGGAGCTACCGATCCAAGAAATACCCGCAACCAGGTGAGCAAAACGCATGATGTATTCAATCCACAAATCAATACTAGCAGCCACAGCCAATCTCCAATTTTCGCAACAATGTCATTTTAAAAGAATGCCCTGAGAAATGCAGTTGGCACAAGCCTTTTTGATCGCAAATCTGTTATCTTTTTGAAGATTTTAAATGCCAAGTCAGGGCCTCAGAATGACGGACAAGCTCCTGCATCTGCTCTTGATCGCCACCCAAATCAGGATGAAAAACCCGAGCCAACTTTTTCATCGCAAACCCAATTGACTCTAGATCCATAGAATCGCGAAGTTCGAAGCCATTCTCATGAAAAAATCCCAAAGCCAGTTCCACTTCCACTGAAAATTTAGACTTAAAAAGCTTGCTTTGTTTTTTATCTTTTTTCTCACTTTTTGTTTTTTGTTGGATCAGTTTTTGTTTTTGATACTGAGCCTTCCGATAGGCAGCCTGCTTTTCCTTTTGCAATTCTTTCTGTTCCTGCTTAGCTTTGGCAAAAGCTTCGGCTCTAGCGCTACTTTGATCGCTGATCGGTTTAAATTTTGCCTTAGCCGGCACCTCGTCACCTGACAAAAGCTCCAATCGAAATTTTGCATCAAAAAAATCTAAATTCTTTTTTTCAGCTTCTAAAAGCACTGCCCATAAATGTTTACAAAACTGCCCCTTCTTCCCTTGCGGACAGGAACAAGCGGATTGCACCAAATCACTTGAAACCGACGGACTTTTTAAAACAACTTTCACCGAACCAGCCCCCTGAACATAGGCCTGAACCTCGGTGTCAGAAAGACTACGCATCGAAATTTTGCCTTTTCGCAAAAGTACAGCCCCGCTGTTTCGGGTTTCCGGCTTAAAAAGGTGCTCCCAGATCTTTAATTGCATCAATGGAAAATTACAAAACTATGATCTTCAAAACAAGGAGAATAAATCAACGCCACAGATCACTCCACTTCCACTTGCGAATCCTCTCAGATACTATTGAGCCCAGGCGCTTTTATTTTGTCTTCCAACCAAGAACACCTTAAAGTCTTAACTAAATGAAAAAAGCAATTCTTGTCTCAACTTTTGCATTCTTAGTCATCGGACTGTCCGCCCTCATCGACGGACGACTGCAAAACCTCATAAAGCCCGTCGGCAAATTGCCCCCCCTGCCTAAAGGGCATTACGTTATAAACTGCGCGATTTACAATGAAGAATTTCAGTTGATTAAAAATTTTGGCGGCACATTATGCGTTTTTTTAGAGGACGGCTCTTATATTTTATCCAATGGCCATGAAGAATTTGTTGCAAAATATAATTCGCTTGGTGAGCAGATTTGGAAGCGAAACTATTTCGCGCACCATAACATGACGCTGTCTTATGACTACAAGCGCGTTCTTTTTTTGAGCTCCGAAGTTTTTGATGAGAAAATATGCCGAGTTCGAGACGATGTGTTCGTTATCTTGGATGTCCAAACAGGCAAAACTTTCCTTCAAAAAAGTGCCAGACCTTTTCATCAGGAACTTTTTGATCTCAGTGACATAGATTACCCCATGTTTAAACGAGGTTACTATCTTTCCAAAATACGCCCTGAGTGGAGAAATACAAATTGCGAGGCCACTCACTTCAATTCTTTTTATGAAGTTCCTCCAAACGAGGGGCAAGCAAAGTTATTGCCTCTTGAAGCAGGTAACTTCATCACTTCTACGGCAAACACCCCGTATTTCTTTATCTTCAATCGGGACCTTTCAAAAATCATCACCGCTATCAGCCCATTGCCCAAACCTTGGGCTCAAATTCATGATGCTCACATTACAGCTGATGGAAATATTTTGTATTATTTGAACGAGTCCATGAATTCCGGCGGTAAGCGCAGCTTCTCGGTAGCTAAATTTGACCTTATTCACTTTCAAAATATCACCATTTTTCCAAATGATAAAAATCATCAAAAGGCCGAAGATTCTTTGAGTTTTTCAATTTGGGCTGGCAGCGCCGATGAACTTTCTGATTCCTACCTAGTCGGACACAATGACTCAGTACATGGTGGAATGATCGTTTTAATGAACAAACAGGGGCAAGTTATAAGGACGATTGCCTCGCCGACCCTTGATGCCAAGACCAATAAACCCAACGACATTCAAAGTGTAAAATATTTTGATCTAACTCAATTTCTACAAAATAATAAACTGTAGCCAAGCATTGGAATTTATTCGCTCGTTTTCTCTATATTATAAAAATCAATCACAAATCCAAAGATATTTTCCTCTTTAGAATGTTTTGTTGTTTCCGCAATCTCAGATAGACAGTCACTGAGCAATTTTTTGACCTTGATAGCATCTTTCATTGATAGTGTCAGCGATCCAGAATAGTGAGCATCTAATTCAGAGTCAGCGGAAAGTGAAGAAATCGCCAAGGCCCTAGAATTCAAATGCAATTGGCGCACGAAGGGAGAATCCTTTGCCAGATAGTTTTCGATCGTCCCTGGAATAAACTGCCCGCCACTTCGCTTCACAAGACCGCTTTCGATTAAAAACTCCATACATAAGTTGAATTTTTTTTCGCCCATTGCAAAGGCCGTCATTAAGGCTTCTTTGGTGCGAAGCCTAGGAATGGTCACCGCCATGTGCAGCACATTGTATTCCCAGGATGAGTAGTATTGCGCTTGATCCTTAGAACTAAGGGAGTTTTTGATTTCATTTTTCTTTAAATAAGAAAACTCTTCTTTTAAAAACTCATCGACCTGCTTTTGAAAGAACTTTTTCAAAGAAACCGTACCTGCTTTTTCCTTTTGCAAAATTAGCAAAAAGTATCGGGATTCTTTTTCCGAATGCTTAAAGAACTGATTGGCCAGGTCTCCCTGCTCTAAACTTAAATGAGAGTTGTCATTTAGTACTTGAGAAACGTAGGCCGACTGAACAGCTACTGCCTCGGCCAATGATGACTTTAGGCCTCGCACCAGGCCGCACCGATAGTTCAAATATTCCTTATAGTCCTCAAATTCGTACAAGTGCTTTTGTTTAGTCATACTTAAAGTATATATTAAGTATAAATAAATTACAAATTTAGGATTATGGCACTTTTTGTCGCTTTGCTCGTTTGTTTAACAACCAAATAACTTCAACTAAAAGGTATCGCCCATAAACGGGCTTTGATTTCGCACAGCCCCTACTAGCTGTTCAATTTCAACCCCAAATAGGAGTCTTTACTATGTTTAAACAACTGATTCTTGCTCTGATCACTTTATCGTCATTATCTGGTTACGCTGCCACATCGCGCACTATGGCCTGCTTAGTAACTGCAAGTGATATGGGTATGGTAGACTTATACGCGGGGCAAACCTGTGCAAACGCCACTTCTCATTCTGCATCCTGCATCGTGACCGCAGTTCGCGACACCAAAATGAACGATCAGTCCGCATTGATTGCTTGCAAAGATGCCACTAGTCATTCATCCAGCTGTTTGGTGACTGCAAAGCAAAGAAATGTGTCTGAAAAAACTGCAGCCATCATCTGTAGCAACGCTGGATTTCACACTTCATCCTGCATCGTGACCGCAAAAAGTCGACAGTTCTCGGAAGATGCGATGATCGCAGCTTGCAAAGAAAACGATTAATTTTTTTGAACACCTCGAATTTGCCTTAACGCTGGAGAACTTGTGAAAGTATTAATCATAGTAATGGCATTGCTCGCCAACCTAAATGCATTTGCGGTTTCCTCAATTGCGCCAGCCATTTCCCTCCCCTCGGCTATTCCAGCAATACCAGGAACTTTGATTAAGCCAACTTTACCGCCTGTGATTACGCTGCCGCCGATTCTAAAGGCCCCCACTCAACCTGACAATAAAGGTCTACCTATAATCGGTGGCAAGGGTGGCGTCACTATCGGCGGAGGTTTGATAACCAAGTCCATCTGCGAGTTGGAAGTAAAAACCTATTTGGACAACCGAGTGATGGAATCTGAAGACCCTTCATTGAATTCGCCTGAGATCACCGAAATGGTCAAAACAGCATACGCCAACTTACTTTTTGCGAACTTAGTATTGAGCTTAGGAGATCAAGAAGAATATTCTCAACAGACCAACGCCATATACCAGAAAATTCAAAACACGTTAGACCTTGCTTTTGATGGCAGTTCAAAATTCGAAGAGGCCTGTACACCAAACTTAATTTACAATAAAAGGGCAATTAGAAAAATATTACGAATGAAAGAAAAAGATCGCCTGTACTTGGAACAGGCGATCGATGTTGTCTTATATTATTTAACCAAATAACCAGTGCACTGAACTAGTACGCGCAGCTGATGATTTTGCAACCAGTGCTTGGCTTGGGAGCTTCAGGGCGACTTGGTGACCCACCGCCTTCGCCAGGATGGGAAACATAGTCTGTTGATTGAAATTTTGATCCCACACTTGAGTGTGAATCTGGAACTTCGACCTTGGAACAAACCACAGATCGGTGGTTTGCGGAATCGACCAATCCGATAGTTTTTGCATCAATAGAAGCAAACGCTAAGGTTGCAGCCGCTGAAGAATTTCGATTAAAACTCCAAATTAAAATTCTTTCTCCATTCGAGTCTAGATTAAATGCCAGCCCATTTGATTCATCTAGCATGATGGTCTCACCTTTTGCAGTGAACTGAACCCCCTGTTTGATCACAAACAGCTGATCAATTTTTTCTGGATTAGCCGCACCACCAGTGTAAACCGCGCAATTGTAAGCGGCTTGAACGTTAAACGAAAGTCCCAATAAACTTGCTAAGATTACTTTTTTCATCAATGTCTCCTTGTTTAAGCGTGATTGCTTGTTGAAGACGTTATAAGCCCTTTGTTAATAGCCTTATAGATGAATGAAATTAAATAACCCGAGCAAACTTAAGTGGGACTTAAATTTGGATCTAAAGCAGACCAATACCCATCTGAAAATCAATTAAAAGCATATTCACGGATTCAGATTCGACATTAAGACTAGTCAAAATCCTTCCGCCCACACGCCCAAGATAATTTCGACCCATTCCAAATTCTTTTAATATTTGAGGACCTATAAACCCGACATCGGCTTGATTTGCTCCATAGTTTTGTCCTTTGCTAAAAAACTGATTGTAGACAGCGCCAACTTGCCATCGATTCGAAAACTGATATCGCCCAGCTAATTCCAAAACGCCTGTTGAAATCATCGAGTCCCTAGCATCGCTTTGAGAAAAAGAATGACTTTGAACACCATAGCCAAGATCGAAGACCGCCGTTCTATCGGCGAACACATTTGAAGCTAAACCCTTAATAGAAGTGGGAACTCCCTCAACGTCATTACTTGAATTGTAACCCGTGTATCCACTATCTTCTTTTAGTTTATTCTTTTTTAGAAATATCTGTCGCCTCAAAAGACTTACCATAATCATTGTCAGTACCATAACCGAACGCTCTAATACTGTCGCCAACTTCCATTTTTAGGTTTTTATCCTGAAACATTCTTTTTTGAAGCAGGACGATACTTCCGTCATTTAGTATAAGTCCGCGCAAATCTCCGCGATGGCCTTTTAATTGGGTCATCACTTTGCCCTCAGCGGTTAGCGGAGTAAGACCAGTTAACTCGCGAGCTCCCGTTGCCTTCATCGTTTGTCTAGCCGAAATTGGATCACCATTGCTATCTTCGGACCATATCGTTGCCTCTGGACGAATCATTTTTGTCAGTTCTTTATTCGATTTGACGTTCACAACTTTTTCAGCCCGAAACACTCGATCGCTTTCCTGATAGCCTGTCAACCTGACTTCATCATTAACGGCAATCAAATCAGTCAATTGTTTAGACATTCTTGTACTGAACTTCACTTGAGTTCCATCCATCAATAGAAATCCATCAACGTCTCCGTGAGGATTTGTTATGAACCTTTGAAGTACACCCGTCATATCAGCCACATGACCACCATATTCATTCTTAGCTAAAGACATTTCTGAAAACGTTAGAGCCATCATCATTAAGGACACTGTTAAGGTTTTTGATTTTTTCATACGGTTCTCCATTTAATAAAGAGTGTGTAGAGCAATTTCGGGGCCTTAATATTAGCTTTTAAAAATACTCTTTAAACGTATTGGATTCGAGATCTGCACATTTAAAAAAAGAATATCCAAATAGTCCCCACTAAGAAAAATAAAATGGGGAGATTATCTCTGCTTCAGCAATACAGAAGAATTCAAACGCCCAAAAAATATGGCCTTGAACTTGCTTCATCAACCTTGAGAAGAATAAAGAGAAGAAAATTGGAAAGTGAATTCAAAAACAAACAAAAAAAAGGATGGTTGATATGTTACGCGCAGCACTTGCATTTTTTGTCTTAGCCATTGTGGCATATATTTTTGGCGCCTATGGAATCGTGGGAATTTCTATGGACATTGGAAAAGTCCTAGTTGGAGTATTCTTAGTTTTGGCTGCCCTCTCTTATGGCGGATCGTGGATCAATGGCAGAAGCACTCACCGCATTCCCTAAATTCTAATCTACTCAACTCAATTAACCAAAAACAATGGAGGACACTATGATACTAAATGAAAATACGATGAAGGGAAAATGGCTCGAGATAAAGGGCGACTTGCAAAAATCTTGGGGAAAATTGACCAATGATGAATTGGATTAAACCAACGGCGATCTAATACCGGCATGTATTGAATTTGCTTCCAACACATCACTTGTAAACAGTCGTCGGCAAGTTGATTGATCGAAGCACAAAGTGGATTTTTGGTCATAACCTCTGACATAAAAGTCTGATGGGGTGGGCGATTCTCCATAACCACTCTTCTCAAATAGTCACGCTCGGTGAAAATGCCAAGAACGTCATTATGATCGCCTGCGACCACTATGGAGCCCACTTTTCGATTGATCATGCCGGAAATTGCATCAAAAGCTGATCCGAACTGACTGATAGTCAAAACTCGCTCATTTTTATGTGCTAATATATCTGAAATCTTCCCCATACTTCCCCCCTCGAAATAGATTAAACATAGCTGAGCAAGCAACTGGCCAATCTTGAATTGAGATCAAATGAGTCCTCTTTTAATTGGTAGCAATCGAGACCAAATTTTCCCCAACTTCCCGAGGAAATTTTGGACAATGAAAATATATCAAAACAACAATGTGCTCTGGCGTTCAAATCACAAATTCGTTAAACAGATGCCGGTATGCTATTTAAAATATTTCAAATTTTGGTCGTTTCTTTATTGGTGAATGCTTGCCAGAAAACTCATTCTACCAACCCGATGCCACCAACCAACTTGTATACTGAAAATATAATCGGCGGAGTCGTCACCACCCCAAACGAGTTCCCCTTTATCGTCAATATTTGGCAAAACAGTCCGAAGGAAAACTTTAATGATCATCTTTGCGGCGGTAGCCTGATCGCTAAAAATTGGGTTTTAACAGCTGCCCATTGTTTATTGGTCGATGCCTCTGAAACAAGACAGGTCCCTATGAACGTGTCTGAACTGGACATCATTTTAGGCAGCATGCACATTTCCGGAAAAAATGGCCGACATCTAAAAGCAAAAAAGATTTATATTCATCCCCAGTTCTCTTGGCCACATCATGACCTGGCTTTAATTGAATTAAATGAACCGATTTTTGATATCCAACCAATTTCTTTAAGCAAAATAGATTATGAAATTCAGCAACAAAATCAAACCGCAATTGTGATTGGTTGGGGCCTCATGGATTTTGATGGCAAACAGGATGGCGAGCTGTTGCAAAAATTGACGATTCCGTTAATGGACCGAAGGACTTGCAACCTAGATCCTTATTCGCAAAAAAAAGACTACAAGGCCAATTCTGATATTGTCTGCGCTTCAACAAATTTCAACCAAAAGGCTTCTTGTCCCGGAGATAGCGGCGGACCTCTATTTCAGATTTTAGAAGGAAAATTTGTTCAAATCGGAGTCGTCAGTTGGGGCTCTGCTTGCGCCGGCAATAGATCTAGAAACGGCTCTAATATCGAAGGTTATTCGGCCATTTCAGATGCCTACCCGTGGATCACCAGCCTGATCAACAAATGATCCTTGAAAATAGAATTCTTTCTTATTTGTAAAATTCAGGATCTAAACCTATCGCGACAACTTTTCCGTCTTGCTCTAAAATTGGTCGTTTGATGGCAGAGCTGTTTTCAATCAGCATCAGCATTTTTTTAGAGTCAGTTGCGCTTTCAAATTGCTCGCGAATTTTGCGAAAGGTCGGGCCCTTCGAATTGACTGGCCAAGCTTTAACAAAGGCCTGCCATCTTTTAATGTCAGACTCGGTCGGCCCTTGTTTTTTAAAGTCTATAAATTCATATTTGATTTTTTTAAGATCCAAATAGGTACGAGCCTTTTTGACTGTATCGCAATTTGGAATCCCAAAAAGTTTGTAGCTCATTCGATGACCAACAATTCAGTTTATCGAACCAAAATGTTTTTAAACTGCCATGGATCAGTGCTGTCGATGTCTTCAGGGAACAATCCCGGACGACCTGTCAGCGGAGTCCAATCTGTGTAAACACCTTTAACTGGTCCCAAATATGGAAGCTGCCAAGCAAGGCATTTCTTATAATCCATTTCATCAGCTTCAACGATTCCAGCTTTTGGATTTTCCAAAGCCCAAGCCATTCCGGCTAAAACTGCCGAACTAACCTGCAAGCCAGTGGCATTTTGGTAAGGAGCAATCGCTCGTGTCTCTTCAATGCTCAGTTGAGAACCATACCAATATGCATTTTTAGCGTGACCATAAAGAAGAACTCCCAATTCATCGATACCGTCTTCAATTTGGTTTTCATCTAAAATGTGCCACTCAGGCTGACGCTCGCCCGCTCGACCGAACATTTCCTCTAAAGATAAAACGGCGTCATTGCATGGGTGATAAGCGTAATGACATGTCGGACGGTATTCAGCATTTCTGCCTTTTCCAACTGTAAAATAATCCGCAATCGAAATCGATTCATTGTGAGTGACCAAGCGGCCATACTGCGCACCTGGAGTTGGACACCAGGAACGAACTTTTGTGTTTGCACCAGGTTGCTGAAGGTAAACCGCTGCCTGACAACCAGTCTCATGATTTCTACCGTTATCAGGAAGCCATTTTTCAAAAGTTCCCCAGCCAAGCTCTGCTGGCTGCATGCCTTCACTGACAAAACCTTCTACTGACCAAGTGTTCACAAAGTTAAACATTGGCTTAGGACTTTTTGCTCGCTGAGTGTCTCGTTCAGCAATGTGAATTCCTTTGACCCCAACTGTTTGCATGAGCTTTGCCCACTCTTCGCGAGTCTTTGGCTCTGTGAAGGTCATTTTTAAATCAGTCGCTAAATTGATCAGCGCCTGCTTGACGAACCAAGAAACCATTCCTGGATTTGCTCCACAGCAAGAAACAGCCGTGATGCCACCTGGGTTTTGGCGTTTTTCTGCTAAAATTGTTTCACGTAAGGCATAGTTCGATCGGCTGCTAGAAGCAATTTTAGGATCGAAATAGAAACCTTCCCAAGGCTCAACAACTGTGTCGATGTAATGAACATCTAAATCGCGGCAAAGCTTCATGATTTCTAATGAAGAAGTATCAACTGAAAGATTCACGCAAAAGCCGCGGCCAGCACCAGCAGTTAGCAAAGGCTTCAAAAGCTCTTGATAGTTTTCAGATGTCACTTTGGACTTGATGAACTTAATTCCACGCTGATCCAAAAGAGCACGATCACGTTCATTAGGGTCGATGACAACCATACGGCTTTTATCATATTTGAAATGCCGCTCGATTAAAGGCAAAGTGCCTTTGCCAATTGAACCAAAACCAATCATTACGATTGGGCCAGTGATTTCACCATAATTGCCAGTAGGTACTTTGAAAGTGCTCATGATACTCGCTTTCGTCTTTTGTTTTGAAGCGAATCAAATAGCAAATGCCTTAGTGAAAGTACAACTAAAAGTACTCGGGAATATCTTCCTTAGATTTAAAGGGCACGGAACCCTTTACCATACACACACTTCGTCCCAAATCCGTCTGAAAGTGCTCTTCTAAGGGCTCAAAACCAAACTTTTGGTAATAGGCAGGGTTAATTTCAGAGTAGAGGATAAAAGAAACCGCGGGATTCAACTGTTTGAATTTATGAATCACCAAATCAATCAACTTGCCCGCATAACCTTTGCCCTGAAGGTTTTCGGGGGTATTGATCCAACCCAGACCGATGAGATCATTTGAAAACCGAAATACCACCATCGAACTAAGCCTGGCGCCCTGGTTTTCCAAATACCACCATTGTCCGTTTCGATTTTCTAGAATTTGATGGCCCTTTTTCAGGTAGTCCACCTGACTAAGTCCCTCACTCCAATGGGTATAAACGGCCATAAAGAGTTCATCGATTTGTTTTTCGGAAGCTTGGACAAGATTCATCGTTTAAGAATATAAATCTAGCCAAAGGCCAATGTCAAAGAGCGCCACCAATGGTTAAATCTTGCGAAATCTCAGCTTTCGATAGACTATTTTTTTATGGTTCTATTAAACGATATTTTGACTCCTGTTGGTAAAAAACTTTTTGAGTACTTTCAAGAAAACGGCATTTCTGTTCGAGTCATCGACCCTGAAGCTGCCTTTTTTGAAAATTCAAATTCAAATGTCACTTATGTACAAGGTGAGCTTCAGGACTCTAAAAGTTGGCCAGACTATTTTAAAGGCGTTGACACTTTAATTTACCATCCTTTTCCCGGCCATGGAACTTTTCTAATCGAATCTGAAATGCTTTATTTCGCTCAATTTTTTGGAGTTAAAAAAGTTATTCGCTTCGAAGAGCTCAACTTGAGAAATTTCGATGGAAAAAAAATTGCGGCTGCACCAAATGACGATTATTTACTTTCTCTAGGCCTCAATATGACGATGGTATTTCACAGCATTCTGATGGATAGCATTCTTGAACAAGCCGAAAACATTCGCCATCACAATACTCTTGATGCCGCTGTCATCGATCATCCTATTGGCTTTGTATCCGCAGATGATGTGGTCAGTGGAATCCTCAGCATTTTAAAAAATGACATTTGGATGCGCAAGTTGGCATTCACGGGCTCCCAAGCAATCACTTTTGGTCAAATTAAAGATTGGCTAGAAGCAACCACAAAAAAACAGCTGCAGCTTAATGTTCTAGCTCCAGACCAAATCGGCGCTAAGCTAAAAGCCGCTCAACTAAGACCTGATTTGTTGGACTTTGAACTGAACTCAATTGCCTTTGTACGATCAGGAGCAACAGATCAAACTACCAACCACCTCAATGAAGTTGGTATCCAGCCTTTACCAATTGAAAATTTCTTGCAAACAATGTTAATCCCGCAAATTTAGAGTTTAATGCCAGACATGGCCCTTCATGGCATTGTTCATTTTCGAGATCATGGCTGGGTCATTTTCATTGTTGGCAATAGCCTGTTGAAAAATCTCTGCATTGTCTCCGTGTATATTTATTCCTTTTTGCCCAACCCATCTTTCTGTATTTGGATCAAATCTTAGATTATGAAGGCAAAAACTTTCCTCAGCTTTTGCTAGCGCCGAATCTAACTGGGCATCTGAAACCTTACCGGCATTGACATAGGCAGCAAGTTTTACGGTCGTATTGATATTGGTTGAGGCGATCGACATTTCTTTCGATGCACCCAATGCGCAAATGGCTCCAACTCTTTCATCTACAACCTTTAGAACTTCCGAATAACGCTCTGTCAAAAGCTGCCCCGTTGGCGTTTCGATTTTCTGTCCCTGCTGCCCCAAATTAACCGATCCGACATCATATTTATTAACGTTGTCTTGCGCTTCGGCCAATTGGGCCGCGGTCAGGTGAGCACCATTGACAACCATATCATCCGTCTTCGCAACGGCATTGGCAAAGTTTTGCAAATATTTTTTCTCACCCTCACCGCAATGGTCAGTCGTATCAAATCCAAAATGTCCCAACTTAGATTGAGCGTCTATCGAGCCGACACTGTTGCTATCACTATCAAAGTGAGCAGTTCTCATTGGCGGCGGATCATCATCACCGAAAAGGCTGCCAATGAATTTACCTACCACACTTCCGATAATTCCACCCACCACCGGGAAAATATAGTTTCCAATAGTTGAGCAAACATTCATTGCCAGTGCTTCTTCTTTTGACTCAGCTTTTAAACCGATAGCACCACAAACCAACGAAGATACGGCACCACTTAAATCCACCGATCCCATACCGATGCTGCTCATATCAACAGTGGTTAAAGAACTTATGGCTGAAAACCCTTCGGTTGCCGCCGTGATACCAAGATTGCTTGCAAGTTGATCTGCGACAATGTGCTCAACTTTATCAATGGCGTACCCTTTGGCAGCATCGACAACCATTTCTCCATTCAGTTCACCCTCACAAATGACTCGTCCAGCAACTGAACCAATAAACCCAGCTACATCATTGCCAACGAAATCTCTGGTTAAATCCCGCACTTCAGAACTCACAAAGGCCGATACCCCGGCAATGGCATCTCTTTCTAGGTTTAAATCACCACCATTTAATATATCAGCTGCAAGCGCGCCACCGAAAGCAGCAGCACCAGAAACTGTCGCTCTTTCCTCGTTGGATAGGTGATCATTAGGACCATCTTTTAAGGCGTTGGTAATGACATTGCTAACAACTGTAGATGCGATTTGCTGACCGGCTTTGACTTCAAATATTTCCAAATCCGTCGGGCCTCCACGTCTCTCTACTCCAACAACCACTTTACCCGCATCATGATTGCCCGCTCTTAAATCAGTCGCTGAGTGTGCCCCTGCACCGGCTGAATAGTCAGCCGGATCTCGGTGATCGCCATTTATCGCAACATTTCCATTGCCGACTGGATTTGATTGCTCCTGACTTGAATCTTCAGCCTCGTTGGCCGAAGTCTCACCAGCCACCTGTAACTCAGCTTGATTTTGGGGCGAAGCAGACTGGTCTGATTGATCGGTGGCCTCATCTTCCACGACCTGATCTATGACTTGAACTGCAACTTTAGCTTCAACTGCGACTGAATTATTCCCCAACTCACTGCCCGCCGGGGCCACCTGTGCCATTAAATTTTCATCAATAGTAGTGCTCGCGACTGAAAACCCTTCTGGTAAATTCGAAGCGATATTTCCAAGCGACTCCATAAGAACTTGTTGGTCCACTTCTGGAATAATGGCCCAATTCATAAATCCACTATTATTTGCTGGCTGGACGTAATCTGTCGCTTGCTCTGTATACTCCTGCAATGGTTCTTGCTGAACAGGTGCAGAATCCGGAGAAATGTAATATTCTGAAGATTGGTTGTCGCCAGCATTTAGATTACTGTCTGAATTCAAATCCTCTGCTTGCACTTCAGGTAGCACAGTCGACACCGTTGGTTCTGGAACAACGGGTTCCTCGTAATCCATGTCACCGATTTCTTCAATCGGCTCGCCATCTGACCCAATTCCTCCAAAACGTCCTCCGCGAGGAGAAAACAAATATCGCTCGAAAATACCTAATTTATTCAGAATCATTCAAGACTCCCCCAGCAATATCCTTTCGGACCTTTGTCTTGAACTCTTAAATTAAAATCTCAAAATGATACAAACTTTATCACTATTCAAATGCGGCAAAAAATAAAAACACTTATATTGATTTTGACTTGAGCAATGATGATTTCAATGAGGAAATAGGGCTTCAGCGGAGGTTTTTTAGTGATAATGCTCACAAGCTTGGACACACCGGTCAATCTGCAACTGTTTCGTGGAATATTCGCGAAAGGTGTTCCTCTCAGAATAGTTTGCAAGGAACCTTCTTCCATTCTACCTGAGGACGTAACCAAATATTTAAGCGTGATCGACGAAGATTTCGAAAACGGCTCTTGGGACCGAAGGTATTTTTCTGGATTGAAAACTTTAATATATCAAGGTTTTTCGGGAAGCAAAAATGAAGATCGAGAGATTCAAATGCTTTTGGCAGCAAAATCTCACGGCGTTGAAGAAATAATTCGATATGAAGAATTCAATCTTAACAACTTCGATGGAAGCTGTTGGGTTTCCACACCTTTTGACATGAAAATTGAAAAATTTGGTATTACCATGACCTCGATCCGCTCCAATTTTTTAATGCAATCTATTCTTCCGTTTGCCAAAGACATTCGCGAAAAAAATAAGTTTCAATCTTCCAGCAATGGCAAAAAGATTTCTTTTATCGATTCAGGTGACGTGGCTTCCGCTATTTTGAATATTCTGGTTCGTAATCTATGGAATAAGAAGTTTATTCTAACAGGCAAACAAGCGTATAGCTATTCCGAGGTAGCGGCTTTTCTATCAACCGCAATTGGACAAGAAATTCAATACGAAGACATTCCCAAAGATCCGTTATTGGCTGCAATCTCTCAAAAAGACATTCCCAAAGAAGTATTTGATAAATTCAAAGCCAGTGTCGAATTGATCTACAGCGGTTCTGCTGAGTTTATCTCAAACGACCTACAAACCCTTGGTGTTCCCGGCCGTGACTTCACAGAGTTTTTAAATAGCTCGATCGAGCTATTTAAAAAGAAGTAACATGGACAATCCCAAAGCCATCATTCGAAAAACAAAAAAATACGGCAAAGCCGTTTTTGCTCGTGAAAAAATTCGAAAAGGCGAAATCATCGCAGCCTTTGATGGACCCATTTTAGATGACGATTTCGAACCCTGGACAGATGATCTTTACAATCACGCCATCCAGTTTGATAAAACCATGTGGCGAGATTCACTGGGGATCGCACGTCTTCTGAATCATTCTTGTGAGCCCAATTGTGGAATTAAGGGGTTGTTTAAAATCGTCGCCATGAGAACGATTTTGCCAGGTGAAGAGCTCACTTGGGACTATGAAATGACTGAAAAAAATCTGCATTGGAAATTGAAATGCAAATGTGGCACATCCTCTTGCCGAAAAACCATTGGCAATTTTAAAAATATGCCTAAACATATTCGCAAAAAATATAAGGGCTACATTTCGCATTGGTTGGTGCCACCAACTCCAAAAAAAACTCACAAATCTAGTAACGTAAAATCACAGCGCCCCAAGTAAAACCAGCACCAAAAGCAGAAAGACCCAGCAACTGACCACGCTTCAACTTGCCTTCTTTAACCGCATCCCACATTCCTAGAGGAATAGTCGCCGCCGTCGTATTTCCGTATTTGTGAATAGTGTTGTGCATTTTTTCAGGAGCGATATTCATGTCCAGAGCAATTTTTTCGACAATTCGAATGTTGGCCTGGTGAAAGAAAAACAGATCAATATCTTCAGTTTTCTTTTGGGTCTTTTTGAGAACTTCTTGAAGCACTTCTGGCATTTTTGTGACTGCGTGTGTGAAGACATATCGAGCATTCATCTGCAGGTAAATATCTCCTGACTCTTCCAAGTCAGGCTTGTATCTTGTTGGTCCGACGGCAGTCCCAGGTACTTGAATCCAAAGATCTTTCGCGAAATTTCCGTCTGCATGAATCGCTGTCGTCATGATATGCGAATCCTGTGATGGATTCTGAACATCCGATGCCGTGACAATGGCGGCACCTGCACCATCCGCAAAAATAACCGAAACCGCTCTTCCCCGAGGAGTCATATCCAACATTTTCGATTGAAGCTCGACACCAACCACTAAAATACATTTATTTTGGCCCGTTTTGATGAACTGATCTGCCAATGACAAACCATAAACAAATCCGGAACAAGCCTGCTTGATTTCAAAATAAGGAATACCTGGCAGACCAAGTTTTGCCTGCAGAAAACAACCTGCCCCTGGTATATCGTGATCTGGACTTGAGGTTGCCATCACAATCAAATCAATTTGCGATAGATCTATATTGGCATCTTGGATTGCAAGTTTTGAAGCCTCAAATGCCATATCGGAAGTCGACATTTCTGGTGCAACCCAATGCCTAGTTACAATTCCGGTTCTTTGCTGAATCCACTCATCCGTGGTGTCTAAAATTTTCTCTAATTCTTTATTGTGAACACAACGTGGTGGAACATATCCGCCTATACCTGCAATCCGACTTGCCAACATATGCTAACCCTTAATTCCTATTCTAAGCGTTACTACTAATTTCAATTCAAATCTGCCTTTAATTCATATCTCGGCTGCTCTAAAATTGCAAAATAATCACACCTGAATGACTATTTTCCTATAGAAATCACAGCTTTGCCCATGCCTTGTTGACAGCTTCTCACTCTACCCCTATTTACATGCAATCCTTTTAGGATCAATTGGAGAATTCTGTGGAAAATAGCAATCAAGACAGTGGCGAAAATACATCACCAAACAACGTTCCCCCTCAACCCAAACACTCGTTTCGAATTGTCTTGGACCTTCCACGATCTGAACGTCGCCTGGACACAGTTCTTTTAAACGCTCTTAAAACACAAAAACAGCACCTCAATCTTCGCAACATCACTCGCACGACTTTTAAACAATTATTCTTAGATAAAAAGATTTTGATCAAGGGTCAGCCAGCAAGACCATCTTCAGCCATCAACAAAGGCATCACCTACATTGATATTTTAGGTTATTAGTTTAACCAACGCTTAGAAATTTAAGCTAACGGACCGGTTTCCCATTTCTAAAAAAAAACGCTTCAATAAGATTAATATTGAGATCAGCAACATCTGCAATTTGCAATGCAGCTTTTGCCCGCCCGTTGAACGCGAAAAAAAAATGATGGATCTTGATTTGTTTCGCAAAATCATTCCGCAAGTCAGCGTTTTAACCGAACAAGTCACCTTGCATTTGATGGGTGACCCACTGGTTCACCCCAAACTTTCTCAATTTATCGAAATTTGCTCAGAATATCAGGTGCCTGTTTTTTTTGTCACCAATGGTGTGCTCATGAATTCGACCAACGAATCCTTGTTGCTCAATCCCATCATTCGACAAGTGAATTTTTCTTTGCACAGTTTTCCCGACAATTACGGCGACAAGGACCCGACAATTTATTTACAAAAAATATTTAAATTTACGGAACGAGCCTTTGTCGAAAGACCTGATTTGTTTATCAATTTTCGACTTTGGAACTTACAAGAGCCATCTGGGGCTCAAAGTAAAAATCTTCAGATACTTGAAAAAATTTGCACCCATTTTGATTTTCAATTTGATCACAATATCGACGTTCGCAAAAACAAAAGTGTCCGAATCAAAAATCGACTTCATTTGCATTTTGACACTGAATTCACCTGGCCATCATTGGATTTACCAATGTTAGGAAACCAAGGGACATGTTACGGACTTTCTAATCATTTTGGAATCTTAGCTGATGGCACCGTCGTTCCCTGCTGCCTAGATAAAGAAGGTCAAATTCCCTTAGGGCACTTGGATGAAAACTCAATCGAGTCTATTTTAAATGACTCAAGGGCCCAAGAAATCCTTAAGGGGTTCAAAAACAATAAGCTAGTCGAAAGTCTTTGCCAAAGATGTGACTATATAACTCGTTTTAACTCTTAAACATCTGATGGTTGCCTGACCGAACTTGTTGCACTATCGTCACTGAGCTTATTTATATTTTTTTTTGTTTAACCTTTGGGAGGCTTTAATGTCTGAACATATCTATTCAAATGCCAAAATCGGCGACATGTTACTTAAAAATCGCATCGTAATGGCTCCAATGACCAGAAATCGTTGCATCGGCAATATGCCAAATGACCTAGTAGCTAAATACTATGCACAACGAGCTGAAGCTGGGTTAATCATCACTGAAGGAATTTCTCCGTCAGATAACGGACTTGGGTACGCACGAATTCCAGGCTTATTTACAGCCGAACACATGAAAGCTTGGAAAAAAGTCACTGAAGGCGTTCACCAAGCCGGATCTAGAATTTTCGCTCAGTTGATGCACACTGGTCGTGCCAGCCACCCGGACAATTTACCAAGCGGAATGGAGATTATGGCGCCTTCGCCGATTGCGATAACAGAAGGCACTATTTGGACTGATCAAAACGGAATGCAGACCTACCCAATTCCTGAAGAAATGACGGATCATGATATCGAATGCACAATTGAAGAGTATGCTCACTCGGCCGACCTTGCCATTCAAGCAGGCTTTGATGGTGTTGAAATTCATGGTGCCAACGGTTACCTAGTGGACCAATTTTTAAACACCGCTAGCAATCATCGCTCAGATCGCTGGGGCGGCAGCATTGAAAACAGATCTCACTTTGCAATCGAAGTGACCAAAGCCATTGTTAAAAAAATTGGCCCAGGTAAAGTCGGATTTAGAATGTCTCCTTACGGTGTATTCAACCAAATGGCCGTTTATCCACAAATCGAAGATCAGTTCGAGTATCTAGCAAAAGAGCTGAACAAACTTGGAATCTTGTATGTCCATATCGTAGACCACAGTTCCATGGGCGCTCCTGAAGTCACCGCTAGTGTTAAAATCAAAATCCGCAATGCTTTTAAAAATGTTGTGATCCTATCTGGTGGCTATGATGCCAAAAGAGCAGAGCATGATTTGGGCGAAAGAAAAGGCGATCTATTTGCTTTTGGTAGACCGTTCATTTCGAATCCACACTTGGTTTCAAAATTGAAAAAGAAAGCCCATTTGCGCGAAGCGGACATGAACACGTTCTATACCGCCGACGAAAAAGGCTATACTGACTATCCTTTGGAATAGTTTTTTAGTATCTTGCGACTAAATTTGGCGCTGCCCCATCAGGGATCGGCGCCATTTTTTTATTCTTTTTAAAAGCAAAATAGAATTTTCTGCCTGGAAACCTCTTCGGTTTCAATCAATCGAGAAAAAAAGTACATCAAATTTAAAATCAAAATAACAGAGATCGACATCCGAATCAGTTTTTTTGAAAAGCCAAACCTCTTGGCTAGTTTTGCCAACCAATAGCTTCCCTTTACCAGGGCCGGAGTGGAAACAATCGCATGGCCAAATAACAAAATGCCGCCTCCGATCGGATTGCCCGTCGCTGCCGCCAAGGCATACATAAAAAACAACAAATGACAGGGAATCAGTCCAGAAAATAAACCTTTTAAAAAGGCCGAACGCGATCTCAAATCACCTACCAGCGAACTTGAAATTTGCATTTTCGCTAACACCCAATTTTGCGCTCGGGAAAAAAGAACTAAAACCGCAAAAACGGCAAATCCCAAAAAAGAAAGGGCCTTCAATTCGTGGCCAAATTTCAACCAGGCCCCAAATGCTCCTAAAATAAAACCAACTACCGTATATGAAAGCAAACGGCCCAATAAATAGCTCTCTTGATTCTTTGAGCCCTGTTCGATTGTCAAAAGCGGAGAACACATCAATCCACAATGCCAGCTCATGGAAAATGAATACAAAATCCCCAGCAAGGGCAAAGATGCCCCGCTGGAATTTAAAAGCCAATTTTGAATTTGAATAAAATCGAATGCCAAAAAGGAAATTTATTCGTTTACGTTCACAGGAATATGGATTTCGTAAGCGTCCTGGCCGATGGTAAAATTCAATCGAACTAACCACTGACCCATCATTACAAACCAAGCATTTGTAACCTTAAATTTATTTTTTCCCAAACTTTGAACATCAACTGGAGCCGAACCATGTCCATGCCCCGCTCCCATGTCCATCCAAAGGTCAATTTTTAAATTTTGCACTTCTTGATTTCCTGGTGCCAATATGTGCGCCATAAACTGCCCCTCGTTCGAAGAGTCGATTTTAGACAAAAACTTCAAATGGGCACAGACTTTCACATTACCTTGAACGCATACATTTTCAGTATGATCATGGTTTTCGCCATCACCATGCTTTAAATCAAACTGATTAGCAGAAGAATCCTGCAAGAAAGAAAAAGAGACCGCCAAAGTCAAAAATACCACAGATAATAAATGTCTCATGAAGACTCCCTTCGAATTAAAATTAGACCCAATTAATATCTCCAGAGAATCTGCGCTAGCAAGCTAAATTTGTCTTTCTTTAAAGGCTGGAATTTGCTAAGTCTTGAGCATGTTCAAATTTGTAGCATTACTCAATTTCGCAGCGCTCCTTACTTTGAGTTCCTATACTTCGGCGGCAGTCCCCTCTCAAATTCAAGGTCATCTTTTAAGTTCTGGGAACGTCATCTCTCTTGAAACCAAGTTTTCAGAAAAAAAAGCGCTGGTGTTGATTTTTATGTCTGCAAAGTGCCCATGCTCGAACAGTCATGTTCCTGAAATCAAAGCTTTAGCTTCAAAATATCCCGATTTTCGTTTTGCAGTTATACATTCAAATCCTGATGAATCAAAAGAAGATGCGCAAAAATATTTTAATGAAAGCGGCTTGAATGTTGAAATTATTCAAGACGAAAAAACTGAAATTGCAGATTCACTAAAAGCATTTAAAACTCCGCATGCATTTGTGATTGGTCCCAATGGCGAAACCCTATATCAAGGCGGAGTCACCAATAGTGCTCACGCTCCAAATGCCGACAAACATTTCTTAGCAAATGCACTTGAAGATATTCAAAAAGGACAAAAAGTCCAAACACCTGAAGGAAGAACCTTAGGTTGTGTCATCATGAGAGAAAATGAAAAAACGATTTGGTAATTTCAATTTAAAACTTCTTCTTGCAATTGCGGCTTTGACTATATCCAGTTGCGCTAAACCCAATTACCAAGATCTCAACAACGACCTAACGAACAGGACATTGACCGATTCCGATTGCTCTTTATCATATGCTCAGTCTGACCTTTGCGGACAAATTCTATGGGAAAAAGTTCCCACCGAGTCTGAGATGGGCTCATTTCTACTTAAGTTTCACTTGCAATCTTCCCCAAAGGAATTGATCGATCCAAGTTATACAGTTCAAGTAGTTCTTTGGATGCCCAGCATGGGACATGGATCAAGTCCGGTCAAAATACAAAAAATCGAAACCGGAGTCTATCGAATCTACAATGTTTTCTTTATCATGCCCGGTGAGTGGGAAATTAGAATTCAACTTAAAGATGGCGCAAATGTTATTGATCAAGCAGTCCAAAAAATTAATATCTAACCTGGGCGCGATGGCAATTGGCCTGGTATTGCCTAGCATAGCCACAGCCGCGAGCTGTTGTGGCGGCGGAATTTCTACCCCATCACTCATCACCGGAGATGATAAAGCACAGATCTCAACGACTTTGACTCATAGTAAAGTTGACACGGATGTTTTCTCTAACGGCGTTTGGCAAAAAAGAACTTCAGATGATTTGACTGACACTCTAAAAATTGAGGGTGCGCATATATTCAACGATCGATTTCAAGCCGGATTCTCGGTGCCTGTTCAAAGTCGAACAAAAGCTGGTGAGCAAGGCGGTCGCTCTTCGGGCTTTGGTGATTTGAGCGCGCAAATGGGTTACGAATATCTACCAGATTGGGATTACAATCCATGGCGCCCTCATGGCGTCGGTTTTTTATCCTTGGTTGTTCCGACGGGGAAGTCCATTTACGAGTCCCAAGAATCTGGTGGCCTCGACAGTCACGGCAGGGGATTCTATAGTTTAGGTATCGGCACGGCTTTGACAAAAACTTGGAGCAAATTGGATGTCAACTTCACCTTCGAAGCTCATCGCTCTTTTGATAAAACCGTCCATGACTCGCAATTGGATGGCACGATCAAACCCGGCTACGGCCACAGCATCTCGATCGGCTCAGGCTACAATCTTAAGAACTTACGCTTGGGCGGAACACTGGCCTGGTCCGAGGAAGATCCCATTGATGTTCAAGGCTCCAATAGTTCTGCGGGCAGCAAACAAAGATATGCCACGGGTACATTGGCAACCAGTTATCTTTTTGAAGACAACTGGTCCGGCTCAATTCTCTACACTGATCAAACGATATTCGGAAATCCCAGCAACAGCAGCTTAAGCAAATCTATTGCAGTTACTTTACAGAAAAGATGGCTTAGATAGTTTTTCTTCGAATTAAAAAGGACTTCAAAATCGTTTTTTTACCAGGAACCTCGAAATCAAAAGCAGACTGAATGTTGTTGATTTCGAGATTTTGTATTTTCAATTTCTTTTGAACATTCAAAATAGACTGTTTGATATCCGTAATATAAATATTTTCAAAGTTAGTTGAAAAAAACAAATCCCCATTCTCACTTAGACATCTCAAACAATTTTCTAAAAGTATTTCCAAACTGTTCTCGATCTTAAAAACTCCCTTTTCCCCTCGGGAAAACGAAGGTGGATCACAAATAATCAAATCATACTTTTGCTCTTTCTGAGCCGATTTCTGCAAAAAATCGATACTGTCTCGACATAAAAATACGTGTTTTTGATCATCTAGATCATTGCTTTGAAAATTCTTTCGTCCCCAATTCAGGACATTTTTATTGGTATCCACCGAGGTCACCTGACTTGCGCCGCCAAGGGCCGCCGCCACACTAAACCCGCAGGTATAACAGAAAAGATTGAGCACACTTTTTCCGTTCGAATTCCCTAGAACCCAACGTCTTTGCAATCTTTGATCTAAAAACAAACCAAACGATTGCCCCGAATCGGTTCTGATTTCATATTGGATTTCATTCTCAAGAGCCAGCCAGCTATTTTCTAATTTGCTGCTCAATTCAGGTTGAGCATTTAAGTCCGTGGGAAAAATCGTGAGCTGAGATTTGTGAACCGGATCTTTTCCGCGATTGTACATCAATCGAACGACAATAGTTCTATTGTAAAGATCTGCGACCAAGGAAAATCTTTTTTGATCTGTCTCTGTCCAATGTTCAGCATACCAAGATAGAACCCATTTAGACCCGAATTGATCTATGGTAAAGCCAATATCATCAAAATCATTTTTATTGTGAACCAACCTCAAGGTTTGCGAAGTTTTATCTAAGAATGCAAATACCCTCTGGCGACGATCAATTTCAAAAAGCGTTTTCGCTAGCATCAAGTCGTTTAAAAATTCCATTTTTTCGAAGTACTGAGGTGGTTTGGACTCTATCACAATTCCATTGGGAAATTCGATGCGGCGATTGTGCAAACACAAAAACGGAAAAGCTTTTCCCTCGTATAAAGTGTCACCCAAAATTGATAGCCCTACCGCCTGGGCATGTAGGCGAATTTGATGGTTTCGTCCCGTATGCGGATTGGCTTGCCAAAGCTCAAAACTCCCGGTTTTATTCAAAAACTTTAGATCAGTTTGAGCATCGAGCTCTTTGCCCTTATGAATGATTTCTTTTTCAACATGAAATTCTTTTTTTGAAGATGCCTGTCCTGTTACGAACAAATAGGTTTTTTGCACCTTTCGGTTGAAGAAAAACTCAGCATACTTCTTCGTCGCCTCTTGAGTTTTTCCAAATACCATGACCCCCGTGGTGGTCTGATCTAAACGGTGGATAACATAAAGCGGATACCCCAATTGCTTTTGAAAAATTTCGACCAAGCCATCTTGAATAAAGTCCTGGTGATGAGCCTTAGAATCATTGGTGTGCGCATTGAAACCGTAGGGTTTATCAATGGCTAAAATCTCGTCATTCTCAAACAAGATCGCTAGAAGGAAGTCGTTTAGTCTTAAAAAGTTCATGGTTCTAGGCAGGAAAATAGAGTTAAAACTAAAAATAATCCAGCAAATGTCACTAAATTCTACTCGGTCTGAAATTACCCCTCGAAATTTTCCAAAAAATCCATTAGATTGCCCGGCTTATGATTACTACAAGCAATGTCAGTTTACGCTTTGGCGGCAAGAAGTTATTTGAGGACGTAAATGTTAAATTTACACCTTCCAACTGTTACGGCCTGATTGGGGCTAATGGTGCGGGGAAATCGACCTTTTTAAAGGTCCTTTCTGGCGAAATCGAACCTAATACTGGCGAGGTCATCATCCCTTCGGACTTGCGCCTTTCAGTTTTAAAACAGGATCACTATGCTTTTGACGAAGTGACCGTTTTAAACACCGTTTTGATGGGCAATGAGCGCCTTTACAAAGTCATCAAAGCCAAAGAAGAAATTTACTCTAAAGCTGACTTCACCGAAGCTGACGGCATTCATGCATCGGAATTAGAGTCTGAATTTGCTGAGCTGAATGGCTGGGAAGCCGAGTCCGATGCCGCTGTGATGTTGGCTGGCCTGGCAATACCAGAACCCTTACATCAAAAATTGATGAAAGAGCTCACTGGCGGAGAAAAAGTCAAAGTCCTATTGGCTCAAGCACTTTTCGGCAAACCAGATATTTTGCTTCTGGATGAGCCGACCAATCACTTGGATATTCACGCGATTCAATGGCTGGAAGAATTTTTGTTAAATTTCGAAAATACTGTCATCGTCGTATCCCACGATCGTCATTTTTTAAATAAAGTCTGCAGCCATATCGCCGATGTCGATTATGGAAAAGTCACGACTTACACCGGAAACTATGATTTTTGGCGACAAGCCAGCGAGCTGAGCCAAAGATTGCTTTCCGATCAAAACCGAAAAAGCTCAGAAAAGGCCGAAGAATTGAAAGCCTTTATCGCCAGATTTAGCGCCAATGCCTCAAAATCTAGACAGGCTTCTTCTCGTCAAAAAATGCTCGAAAAGTTAGAGTTCAATGAACTACCGGCTTCTTCACGCAAACAGCCCTATATTGGATTTACGGTCGAGCGCGAACTAGGAAAAGATGTTTTAACAGTCGAGAAAATCAGCCAAAAATTTGAAGGCCAAACTGTTTTAAAAAATATCAACTTCACTTTGAAAACTGGCGACAAGGTTGCCTTAATTGGCAAAAACGACTTAGCTAAAACTTTGTTGCTCAATATTATAGCTGGCGAAACACCTGCAGATTCGGGCAAGTTTACTTGGGGTATCACAACTTCATTGACCTATTACCCGACTGACAATTCCAAGTTTTTCCAAGGAGACGAGGCCACACTAGTAGAATGGCTTCGACCTTACTCAAAAGAAAAGGACGAATCTTTTCTTCGAGGCTTTTTGGGGAAAATGCTTTTTAGCGGCACTGATGCGTTGAAAAAACCTTCTGTGCTATCTGGTGGAGAAAAAGCCAGATGCATGTACTCGAAAATGATGCTTTCTGGCTCGAATGTTTTGATTTTAGATGGTCCAACCAATCACTTGGACTTGGAAAGTATTTCTGCGGTCAATGATGGATTGAAAAACTTCAAAGGCTCAGTGATTTTCACTTCGCACGATCACGAGTTGATTCAAACTGTTGCCAATCGAATTATCGAAATTGACGAAACCGTCGTTTATGACAATCATGTCACTTACGAAGAATATTTGGCGCAAAAGAAATAATCTGAGCCAGAGTTGGAGCAAATATGACCAAAGAGTTTTTCAATTTTCTAAAACAATACGGTGTTATCGGATTGGCAATTGCCGTAGTGATTGGTGGCAAATTAAACGACCTGGTCACTAGTTTCGTAAATGATCTTTTGATGCCTTTGATGTTTCAGCCGGCGCTTCAAGCCGCTAATGTGGATGACATCCGAAAGCTGAGCTACAATGGCATTTTGTACGGAAAAGTGATTGGCGCAGGAATCGATTTTATGATCGTTGCTTTAGTCGTATTTCTTTTTGCTAAATACATTCTAAAAGAAGAGACCGTCGCTAAAAAATAGACGGCCTCATTTGATTTTTCAAATCCTACTTCAACTGACCTAAAAAAGCCCAAAGAGCTTTGATTTCAATTTCATTCATTTGTTTCAACAAATGAATGGGCATTGGCGGACGCAAAGCTTGACCTGTTCGTGGTGAGTTCCCAGTTAAAATCATAGATTGAAATTTAGCCTCATCCCAAAAGCTATCTGCACCTAAACGGATATTCGAGGCTACCGGCCATGACGGATCTCCGCCTGGGATTTTTCCTCCAACATAATTGTCTCCATGGCATCCGACACAAGAACCAGCCAGGTATCTTCCAAACTCAACCGTTGGCGCTTCTTCAGGTTTTTCGCCGAAACCCTTTTTGATATCCATCACTTCTGCCGGAAACATAACTGGCATTTTTCCTAATACAGACAAAATTTTTGCCATAGGTCCAAAGGAATTGACGTGGCTTGCATCTGAAACTTCGGGAACGCTTCGGATAAAGGCGATCAATGCCGCGATGTCGGATTTACTAGTACCTAAATAGTCAAATGAAGGCATAAATTTTAAAGAGCGGCCATCTTTGTGAATTCCGTATCGAATCGCTGTCGCTATTTCTTCGTCTGACCAATTTTTCAAATTGAATGGAGTGATATTGGCGCCATAAATTGAGCCCATCGCAGGATTGTCCATCACCATCACGCCAGCCAAGTTAGCGCCGTGGCAATCAACACAGCCGCTCCGAACCATATAAATTCGTTTTCCCAATTCAACATTAGCCTTAAGTACATCCTCATGAATGGCAAATTCTGGCTTCTCATGAATTGCATTCACTTTTTTAGAAAAATTCAAGTTCACAAAAATGCCGAATAAGCCAACGATGACAACCAATCCAACCAAGACTTTTAATAAAAGTTTACCAATACTCTTCATCACTTCTTTCCTTTGTTTATTCTTTGATTAACCTTGTCGTTTTTCTTCCAAATTTTGAAACAAAATGTCACCATAATGACAAATGAGTGTCACCAATAAAACAACCCCGCTTTTAAAGGGCCTATCCCTTAAAAAATCCTTTCAAAAGGACACGGTGTTTTCAAATATCAATTTGAGTGTTGAAAATCATGAATTCGTGACACTTTTAGGGTCCTCGGGCTGCGGAAAGTCCACTTTACTTAGGATTTTAGGTGGTCTGGATAGTTGCACAGAAGGAAGCCTTTCCACAAATCAGAATCTAAATAAATCTTTTGTCTTTCAAGAGCCTAGGCTTTTAAATTGGTTGAACGTTTTAGAAAATACATTATTGCCACTGCAACTAGACCAGAATTCAATTCAACCCAACAATCACGAACAGGCTTTGAATTTTTTAGAATTATTGAATCTGAGCGCTTCACTTAAAAAATTCCCGGAAGAATTAAGTGGCGGAATGAAAATGAGAACGGCCATCGCAAGAAGCCTCATGCTTTCACCTGACTTGCTCTTAATGGATGAGCCTTTTTCAGCCTTAGATGAGGAAACTCGATTTTTTCTTCAAGCAGAAATAAGAAGGCTTTTTGAGCGCAGCGACTTTTCAATTGTTTTTGTCACCCATTCACTTGAAGAAGCTTTGTTTATCTCGGATCGAATACTGATTTTTGACAAACCTTCCAAAGATCTTCGCGAGTTCATTCCGACCAAGTTCGAATCTAGAAATCAAGCACTTCGCGAAAGCCCCGTTTTCTTTCAAAACCTAAGCGCATTGCGCGCCCTTATTCGGGAAATCCGGCAATGAAGATGGCAAATAGAATTCTCCCTCCATTGATTGTTCTCGTCATCACATTGGCCATCTGGAGCCTAATGTTGAACTTAAAAATTGTTCCCGAATTTCTACTTCCAACTCCAATGCAGGTTCTGCAAAGTTTTTTAGATTCCCTAGAGGATTTTAAACTAGCCACTTGGTTAACACTCAAATCCTCGCTCATTGGATTTTTAGTGAGTGCTGTCGTAGGTTATTCTATCGCACTTATTTTTTCGACTTGGGACTTGTTAAGACGAGCTATTTTGCCTTATGCCATTTTCTTTCAGACTGTTCCGATCATAGCCATTGCGCCGCTCTTAGTGATTTGGTTCGGATTTGGTGAACCCACAGTACGGGCTTCTGCCTTTATAGTTTCTTTTTTTCCAATGTTGGCCAATTCAATTGTCGGTTTAAGTCAGGTAGATTCAAATCTATCTGAGTTGTTCGCAGCCTACAAAGCAACTCGAATACAAAAACTTTTGAAATTACAAATTCCCGGAAGCCTTCCCTTTGCTATGACCGGTTTAAAGATCTCGGGTGGACTTTCTGTGGTCGGGGCTATCGTGGGCGAGTTTGTTGCTGGTGGAGGCCTGGGAGGCTTAATCGATTCGGCTAGAACCCAACAACGCGTTGACTTAGTTTTCGCTGCCATTATTTTAGCTTCTTTTATAGGTGTACTGATTGTTGCGTTAGTACAGCTTATCTCAAAATGCCTTTTGGCTTGGCGTCCCTTTTATCAGAAAGATTTGCTCTAAAAGAAGTCCTCGCCTAAAACAAATAGCAGTGAGGTTCAATATGAAAAAATGGCTAGTATTAGTGACAGTTCTTCTCTCTTTTTCTAGCGCTCAGGCCGACAAAATCCGCTTAGCTCTGAACTGGAAACCCGAACCTCAATTTGGTGGCTTTTACGCTTCCGAAAAATTGGGCTCTTTTAAAGAAAAAGGATTGTCTGTTGAAATCATTGAGGGCGGCTCTGGAACACCGACCATTCAAATGCTGGCAGCTGGCCAGGTTGAATACGCAATCGTTTCAGCCGATGAAATTATTTTAGCTCACGATCGCGGCGCCACCGATGTGGTCGCATTGTATGCCGCCTATCAAACAAACCCGCAGGGTATTCTAGTTCATTCAGAAAGAAAGTTTGGCACTTTACAGGATGTTTTCAAGAGTGAAGGAACATTGCTATGGCAGGCGGGCCTACCTTACGCGCAATATTTAAAGAAAAAGTGGGCCCCGCTTAAAGTTAAAACTGCGCCCTACCTGGGTGGAATTTCAAATTTCCAAAATGATCCAAAAATTTCCCAACAGTGCTTTGTGACTTCAGAGCCTTTGACAGCTAAAAAAGCAGGCCTTGAAGTTCAAACTTTTTTAGTCGCGGATTCTGGCTACAATCCTTACACCACGGTTTTAGCGACCAAAAAATCTAGAATTCAGAACAATTCCCTCGAAGTCCAAAAGGTTGTTCAAGCTGTTCGCCAAGGCTGGACTGGTTACCTAAAAGACCCTACTGAAACAAATAAATATATGTTTAACAAAAACAAATCCTTGGACTTGGCAACCTTTGCAGCTAGTGCTCAAGCCCAAATCGGATTAGTCGCTCATCCAAGTGGAGATCCAAAAAAATTAGGCGAAATGGAAGCCTCTCGCTGGCAGGAAATTGTGGCTCAGCTTTTTGATTTAAAACTGATTAAATCAAAACCGGAAACTCAAAGTTTATTTCAAAATTTTTAAGAATTAATTTCTTTTGTCGCCGACCATGCGCTCATTTGCGATTTTTTCTAACATACAGGCAAGCTCTAAATGTTTGCCGATAAACCCATAAAACTCTTGAAAGCCAATTTCGAGCACTTCGCTATCCTTTTGAGCGATAATGGTCGCAGTTCGAACCCCGCTACTGGCCAATAAGGAAATTTCACCAAACACATCACCTTGTTTTAAAACCCGAATCGCTTTCGGTCCCTGCATCACTACAAATTCTCCACGAGTGATCAAAGATGCCGACCTTCCGTCTTCGCCTTCTTTGAAAACCGTTTGACCTGCACTCCAATTTCTAAAGGAACCCGAAAAGGCCAACTGATCTTGAGTTTCTGTTGGCAGCTTTGAAAACAAGGGAGAAGATAGCAACGCATGATGAACCCAAATTCTAGATTGAAGCTTTTGCGCTACGTCCTCGTTGATCATATTTTGAAATTTATTATCATCCCATGGAATTCGAATAATAACTGATGGCTTAACAGAAATCACATCGGCCGCCCGAGGCCTTCCCAATAAAAATGCACCTTCACCAAATACAGCACCTTCACTTAAATAAGCTAAGTGTTGCCGCCCCCCGGCCTGACTTTTTTTAGAAACAGCCAACAGCCCCTCTTTTAAAACATACATGTCTCGATTGCTGGAGCCATCTTGAATGAGATGAATTTTTTCAGGCAAGTTATAGACTTTGGCACCAGCTTGAAATGCATTCACAATCTCAGGCTGAAGTTGCCTAAAAAAGGGATAGTTCTTTAAATCGATATTTTTACCATTGGACTCACTGTCCAACTCAAAGCTATTCATTAGGCCTTTAAACCAAGACTCTCGACCTTCATTTTCAATAAACTTGGGCTCGATTAATATTCCTTTTTCAGACAAATTTTGAGCCAGAGAGCGAATCGTCTGAAAAGAAGGTATTCTATGATTGAGCAAACAACTTTCAACAAGCTGAAAAACACTTTTATTTCCACTCAATATTTGAAAATAAGAGAAGGACAATTGGTCTAAAACAACTTTTCCCTGACTGGATTCAATGACAAAACAGTCTTCTTTGGGTGTGGATTTGCAGGGCACTAACTTCCATGGTGTCGTTTCAAATTGCATATTATTGATATTGGCTTTCAAACCCAAACAGATCAAGTCTATATCTTACGGCCTTTGTGAAATTTCAGCATGACCGGGCTGACCTATCCGTGGCAAATTGCATAATATGACGAAATTGAAATCCCAAAATCGCGAAATTACAGTCAAAAGAATTGGTGTTGATGAATCTTTTTGGAAAGATATCTACCATCGCCTGCTTCGACTTTCTTGGCCTCGTTTTTTTCTGGCGATTTTCGCCATTTATCTATCTTTGGATTTAATATTTGCATTTCTCTTCTATTTATCGCCTGGTTCAATCGCAAATGTTCAACACGATGATTTCTTTTCTTACTTTTCCTTTAGCGTTCAAACGATGGCAACTATTGGCTATGGATACTTTTATCCTCAAACTCATATGGCACATTTGCTAGTCACCATCGAGTCCTCGTTAGGTTTGATTTGCACCGCACTTTTGACTGGACTTGTATTTGCGAAATTTGCACGCCCTTCAGCTCGAATCATATTTTCAGAAAAAGCCTTATGGACAAAACAGAATGGTGAAGATGTTTTGACCCTGCGCCTTGGAAATATTCGTACCAATCAGGTTTTTCAAGGTGAAGCCCGTATGACTTTGTTGAGAGATGAAATCACAACTGAAGGTGAAAAACTGAGAAGACTTGTTGATTTAAAACTACAAAGAAATTTGACGCCGATGTTTTCACTATCATGGACTTTGTTTCATAAAATCGATCAGGAAAGTCCACTTTGGGGCAAGTCCCCCGAATGGATGAAAGAAAACAAGTGGGAATTTTTCGTTACCTTCTCGGGCTTAGATCAAGACATGAGCCAGACCATAGTCGCGCACTCAATGTATTCCGGAGATGCCATAGTTCGGGCTCATAAATTTGCTGATATGATTACAAGCGACGGCCAAGTTCGTACGATCGATTTTTCTAAATTCAACGACATCCAATATTAAGAAATTGTTAATTGGCCTGATCCTAGACCTTTTTACGAGCCTTGAAATTTCAGTCAGAATCTCCATTCTCCGATAATTGTTTACCAATTACTAAGGAGTATTTATGGCAGATTTTTTTACATGGGATCCAAACCAACTTGGACTTAACGTTAAAGACATGGACGACGAACATATTGAGCTAATCAAAAAAATGAATAACCTTCATGCAGCTCATACTAGAAACGCTCCCACTGCTGAAATCGAAAAAATATTGATGGATTTCGCTACTTACACAACAAAACATTTTTCTGACGAAGAAGCCTACATGGAAAAGGTCAAATACGAAGGCTTAGACACTCACAAAATCATTCATAAGCAACTTTTGGATCAAGTCGGCACTTATGTTGGTGAATTTAAAAAATCGGGAAAGCTAACTGATCAGTTTTTTAAGTTCCTATCTGTATGGCTAACCAGTCATATCCGAGGAATCGACATGAAGTACTCGCCAAAAGTGTTAGGCAGAGCTGCTTAATTCGCTTAGTAAAGGACTAGTTTTTAACGCGCGTGCCTGCGATCTCTAAACTAATTAGGTTGCAGGCAAACGCAAAAAGAATCAGGCCTATGGTCCATCGCGAGAACTTAATTGTTTCTTCATAATTAAGTTACAGAAGGGAGATATGAAATTTGATCCTGGAAAGAATACTGAAAGGCAAATTTCAAAACTGGAAACCAGTCCTATTGAGCTTAGGACTCTTGGGTGCCTTTTTTTCTTCTTCAATTTTTTTAGGTGAACTCTCCACACAATTTTGGCTTGGCCTTATTTCCCTAGCCATCTCTGCAATTGGATTTCTACTTTACTTCAAGACTCAACAAACCCAAAAAGACAAAAATCTACTCTCATTAGAGTTCGCGGAACAAGCTTTAGAACAGGCCGGCCAAAGAGCCGCTGAATCCGAAAAACTAAGGTTCATCTATCATACTTTGATGGAGACTGCGCAAGTTGGAATGTTTCAAACAGATGCCTTTGGCAATCTAGATTACGTCAATCCACATTGGATTAAAATGACTGGCCTTGGGATCGTCGAAGCCATCGGCAATGGCTGGACCAAATCCATTCATTTGGATGATCGACAGAAAGTTCTAGAACATTGGAAAAAATGTGCCAAGACAGATCAAACTTTTGAAATGGAATTTCGCCTTATTGATAAAGTTAAACCCAATACTTGGGTGAACACAATTGTCTCTAAAATATTAAATGCGGATCAAAATGTCATTGGCTATGTCGGGATACAAGTCGATGTGACAGAAAAAAAACTTCACCAAAATTTAATTGATCGCGAAATTTCTATGGTCGCACACAATGCAAAAATGACTTCTTTGGTAGAAATGTCTCGCGGAGTCGCTCACGAAATCAACAACCCTCTTGCCATCATCGTAGGCAAAACATCCTTAATTCGCAGAAGCCTGCAGCTAGGTTTGGATCTAGAATCTTGCTTCAACCACTTGGATCGAATTGAACAGACTGCCTTTCGAATTGGAAAAATTATCTCGAGCCTCAGGGCATTTTCAGGAGATGCCAGCAAAGAACCCATGATTTTCGTTTCCATCGAAGAAGTTATTTCGGAAACATTAGAGCTTTGCCAACAAAAGCTGAACAATAACAATGTCGAGTTACGTTTTGATAAAATTGACTCAATAGAAATTTCCTGCCGACCCGCTCAAATATCTCAAATCCTTTTTAATTTAATTAGCAACGCCAGCGACGCTGTGAAAGATCAAGAAAATGCCTGGATCAGTTTGGAAACATTTCATAAAGAGAATTTCTTGGAAATAGCAGTGACCGATTCAGGCCCTGGGATAAAGCCAGAAATCGCAGCTAAAATAATGCAGCCCTTCTTTACAACTAAAGAGATTGGACAGGGCACCGGCCTAGGCTTAAGCATCGCAAAAGGACTTGCTGAAGAACATGGTGGAACACTAACCTTAGATTCAAATTCTCCAAACACAAGGTTCGTCATTCGATTGCCAATAGAACTTCAAAAAACTTTAGCCTCTTAATTTGAATCTCAACTTGTTAAAAAGCTAAAATCACGCAAGAATCAACTTATGGCTCCAAAAGAAAATCCATTGCAAAAACAGTTAGACCATCAAAAATTTCTACATGCGATTCAATACATGCGCACTGCTGCAAATGGCATTAAACGTCTAACCACCACCGAGCTCTCAAGAACCAATGAGTTTCTATCTGGCTCCGACTCTGATCCGTGGAGATTTGACTCGGTTGAGATTCAAATTCCAGGCGGAAAAAGACACAAAGTGAACGTCCATTCAAATCCCATCAGCCGCGCCCGTGAAATTTTAGGTAATGCCATAGACATGGCCGCCAACGACAAAATATTTGAGGCTGCTACCTACTTATATTCTCACCTAGTGTTAGAGCACCTTTTTAAAGTAGCCAATCGCCGTACTGCCGTAGCTGCCATTGTTTGGATTTTGGAAAACCATGGTTACGAATGTGATGCTGAAGCTCTTTTAGAGACGCCCATTGGCGATTTACGCGACCCCAGCGATCTGAGTTCGCTAGAAGACAAAATTAAAAAATTCTCAAAACGAAGTTAATACCAGACCAAGGTCAGTGCAATCCATTGAGCTTTTTGCCGATGAGTCTATCTGAAGATTCTACTTCTATTTTCGCGTGGTTTTGTCAGGAGGTTCGGTGAAACAGTGGGTAAAAAAACTATTAGATCAATTCGACATTCCAACTGAGTCCCCTCCTCACCACGATACCAACGCCCAAGGAGCCCGACCGATTGAAGTCTCTGAAGATCGCGCGACCCTTCTTCATATCATCGACATCTATAGTAAAAATTTAGTGGACACCGATACACATCCAGTACGTCGCGTGCGCGAAATGTTGGATGAATTTGCAAAAGGCCTAGTCAATTCCAACCCCGAAGTTGTTGAGAAAAACCTTTTTCGCTTTCGCCAGTTTTTTTCTTCCTACAGATTAGAAGAATACACCTATATGCAAAAAACTTTTGATGATTTTAAAAATATCATTTGGGATTTTGCTGATCAATTAGGGGAAGAGATTCAATCTGAAGCGACTCAGGAAATTCAAATGAAAACTCACTTGGATCAACTGCGCGAAGCTGTCGAATCAAACTCAATTCATGTTCTGAAAAATAAATCTCGCGAATTCATAGATACCTATATTGAACTGCAAACTAAAAATGATGAACGTCGCGGCCGAAGATTGGATGCCATCCAGAAAAATCTTTCCTCTGTGAAGAAACAATTGGTCACTGCCAATCAATCTATGCGCCAGGATCACTTGACGGGCGCCTATAATCGCAAAAGCTTCGATGAAGTTGCAAAAAAGTACCACAGCCTTTTTCAGCTTCAACAAAATGCGGTGTCGCTGATTATTTTGGATATCGACTTTTTCAAAAAAATTAATGACTCTTATGGACACGACATGGGCGACTTTATTTTGAAAGAATGTGTTCGTCTTTTAAAAGAAGTCTTTCACCGCGAGGCCGACATTGTCGCTCGTATTGGCGGCGAAGAGTTCGCGATTATTTTACCTGATTTTAGAATTGATCATGCCGTCCACCGTGCTGAGGAATGCTTGACCAAAATACGCAAAGAAGTATTTATTCATGGTGACCTAAAACTGCAATTCACGGCTTCGATGGGAATTGCCCAACTGCAACCCCATGAGAATGTGGACCAGTGGATCAAGCGCGCCGATGCGGCTTTATATCAATCGAAAAATACCGGTCGCAATAAATATACAATTGCCGAGCACACTTTGAAAAGTGTGGCTTAAAAGCTCTTTAAAAATGGCCCTGTTAGCTAGCTAACAGGACTGTCTAACACTTTACTGTCCAATAGATTCATACGACTGTCAGCTTTCTAACAATGACACCCCAAAAGGGTGTCATTTCTATTTTAGGCCTATCACACATTGGCCCCTTCGTTGCTATTACTAAACTCACCAGCCTCAATCAGCAGGCTCATATGGCAGTCTCAGCAACGGCATCATTTATAACACATCAAATGGACCGCCCCTAACCAACATTCTGTCAGGGAGCATTCATGTCTATTGTTCTTTTGCAAAAGCAATTTTTGCGCACTCCATCTTATCGATACCTAGCCATTCTAGCGGCCTTGTTCATCCATTTTTTAGCCTTCTCGATTGCCCATGGCAGCAGCAAAATCGAGTCAAATCAGTGGGCCATTTCAAAAATTCATTTGACCAACCAAATTCAAATTCCAAAATCAGTAAAATCAAACAGAGCCAAAATTCCTGTTGCTGTGATCGACACAGGTCTGGACATCAATCACCCTTTTTTGAAAAACAGTCTATGGACCAATCCCAGAGAAATTCCAGACAACAATATTGATGATGATAGCAACGGATATATCGACGACATCCATGGTTGGAACTTCGTCGACAATAGCAACAACCTTCAAGACCTTCATGGACACGGAACTCATATTAGTGGAATTATTCACCAAGTGTCGCCAATGACCTCACTTGTAATTTTAAAGTACTTCTCTAGCGAACTCACACCAGAAGAAAACTTAAAAAATTCCACTGAAGCCTTTCGCTACGCTATAAAAATGAAAATACCTATCATTAATTTCTCGGGCGGCGGCCCCGGATATAGCCAAACCGAATCTAGCGTTCTCAAGACAGCAGATCTTGAAAATATTTTGGTGGTGGCTGCGGCGGGAAACGAAGGCAGCAATAGCGACTTCAATCGATTCTACCCTGCCAACTATGGTTTTAAAAACATCCTCTCGGTGACCGCAGTCAATCACGTCGACCGCCTTCCTGCCTATGCCAACTACGGAAAAAACACAGTGGATTTAGCTTCACCAGGTGATCACATTCTGTCGTCAGTTCCGATGGGCGGCTTTGAAGAAATGTCTGGAACCTCACAGGCTACGGCCTTTGCCTCAGGAGTAGCTGCCTTGATTCTTGAAAGAGCCGAAAAAAAATGGACTCCGGCTCAATTGATTGAACACTTAAAATTATCGGGCACAAAATCAGATAAGCTCATTGGGAAAATGAAGTCCCCAGTTATCCTCAATGCCCGTCAAGCTTTGTCGATGATTCTTCCGTCGCGGTAGAACCACTGGCCCTGGTGCTTACGAAACCGGGAAACCTCGTGATGGCAATGTTCTTCGTTGTTAAATTCAAAATAAGCCTTAAATTCAACCATGCCTTTATTGCCTTCATCATCAGACTTAATCACTTCTAATTTTTTGAATTTAACATTTTTGGCCCAATCTTCATTGGCCTTCCAGTCCATCTCTGCCTGAGGATGAGTCGTCTGCTTGATGTAATCCATATTGTTTTGGCAAAAGGCGCTAAACCTTGAACGCATCAATTGCTCGGGCGAGCTAGATGGAACTTTGCCCAATATTAAAGGTTCACAGCACTGAGAATAATCTTTTGAATTTCCACAAAAACATTGCATGCCTTTAAACTATTTGGTTGTTTCTGGAAGGTCAATGACAAGCTTAAATATGATATTAGAATCAATTCCCTTTTCCTCAACGGACCCCTTTCCCAGCCTAGAAATGGATTCGTATACTTATCTTGCCGCCAAACAACACGCCATTTCAGTAGACGATCATTTCGGTTTTAAACTTGAATCACCTCTTGATGAAAACCCATCTTTAGAAATCCAACAAACCTGGCAACATTTAGATGCTCAAGCCTATCAGACTCCTTACGTTGAAATTAGGTCGATCTTAGAATTTATTGGACCAACTTCTGAACAAGTCATAGTCGATCTAGGCTGCGCTTATGGAAGAATGGCTCTTGTTGTCGGTCACCATTTTCCAATGGTTCAATTTATCGGATTGGAACTTTTAAGCCCTCGAGTCGATGAAGGCCGAAGAATATTGTCCCAATTTAACTTCCCAAACGTCGAATTGAAACAATTTGATCTATTCGAAAATCTACCGCCAGAAGCTTCAATTTACTTTATATATGATTTTGGCTCCCAGGCTGTGATCGAAAAAACGCTGACTGATTTAAAAACCATTGCGACAAAATATCCCATTATTGTCATCGCCCGAGGCCGCGGAACCAGAGCATTGGTACATCAGAATCATCCTTGGTTATGCGAAGTGAATTCACCAAAGCATTTTAATAACATTTCCATTTATTGGTCTTGATAAGACCTAACTTTCAGAATAATAATTTCTTACCGAGGTTATATGGAAGCCATTTGGAGCTCATTCTTATTAGTTGCGGCAAGTGAATTCGGCGATAAAACACAATTGTTGGCATTTGCTTTAGCCGCAAAATATCGAAAGCCTTGGCCCATTCTTGCAGGTATTTTTGTCGCAACCATTTTCAATCATCTATTGGCTGCTGGAGCTGGACACTATCTTAGTCGCTATTTAACTGACTTCGTTTTAAAGATCATTTTATCCGTTAGCTTTTTTATTTTCGCAATTTGGACCTTAAAGCCTGATAAGTTAGACGACTCAAATGAAGAGAAATATTCAAACCCTTTTATGGCCACTTTGATCCTTTTTTTCCTAGCAGAAATGGGTGACAAAACTCAACTGGCAACATTAGCGTTGGGCGCTCGATTTCAAGACACCGCACTTGTAACCTTGGGCACCACTTTAGGTATGATGGTGACTGACGGCTTAGCCGTTTTTATCGGCGATCGATTAGTCAAATCTATAAACTTAAAGTACATGCGTTGGTTTACTGCATGTTTATTTTTTATCTTTGCGTTGATGGGTCTTATTTCATTAATTTGAAAAACTGGGAAAGCCCATGGCCATCTGGATCTGTTGAAACCAGCCAAGCACCATTCCAATGAACCAATCCTTCGGGTTTTATCTTAAGATCCGAGACTTGAAATTCTTTGATTTGAAACTTTGCTAAATCCAAGGAAGCAAAACCCCATCCTAAAATTGGACCGTCATCATAACTATTCAAAGTTTTTTCAGCGCAAAACAGCATGAAAACTTCCCCATTGTAAAAACAAAGTTCAGTTCCGTGCGAGGGGACCCCTTCGATCAGAGGCAGATCTAATATAAATTTGGCCTTCAGCTGATAGGATTTGAGGTCTATTTTTAAAATTTCTGATTCTATTTCACCGACGCCGCGATTGAGCAAATAAAGGTCACCCTGGTGAGTGAATGCACCCTCAATATTGATCTCTATAATATGCTTTTGAATTTCGTCGAAAAGACTTTCTAACGAAAACCACTCTGCCTGCTGGGTGACCAAATCAAAATGCAATCCAATTTTTCGATTCGATTTTGAACCTGACGGAACCGCAAGTAACTTATTGTTGGCAAAAGGCGATAAAATTAAAGACTCAAAATCTGCCTTTTTGGCTTTTCGCTCGGCATGATCTAAGGGCAATTTCTCAATTCCCAAAATTGGAAACTCTTGCCATGATTCGTTTAAAGAATATTTAAAGATCGAATTGCAGTCATCACTGACAAGATACAAATCATCCCGAACCCCAAATAGCCCACTGGCTGCTACAATCCGATTGTCTTCCAGAGCCTCAATTCTCTTTAGCTCCATCGAGGAATCACTTCTTCTTACCAAGACCAACTAGGAATATTTCTTTGCTGATACTTCTGGTGCTATCAGGCTTAACAGCCTCGAACTTGTCGAAGGATTTTTTAATTTCATCTCGAAGTTTACTGAATTCATCACTGTGAAATAATTTGCAAACAAAATGGCCACCTGGCTTTAAAAACTTTCGTGCCACATCCAATGCCAACTCGCAAAGTTCAAAAGATTTCGCCTGATCTGCAAACCTGATCCCAGTCGTTCTTGGCGCCATATCCGACAAAACCAAATCAAATGGAGGCTCAAATCCGTGCTCTTTAAAAATCTCCTCTAACTGTAAGTCCCGTAAATCAGCTTGAATAAAAACCGCATTTTCCAATTTAACTGTCACGGGGCTTAAATCGACCCCTAGAACTCGGCCCCTATTTCCTATTTTTTTAGATGAATATTGCGACCACGAACCTGGACTTGCTCCCAAATCCAAAACAACCTGCCCCGGCTTAAAAAGCTTAAAACGTTGGTCAATCTCTTCTAATTTAAAGACGGATCTAGCCGCGAAGTTCTCTTTTTTTGCTTTTTTAAAATAGTGATCTTTGGGATTGTAAGCCATTCTATATCAGTGGGCCTAGGCCCTCAGCTCCGTAGGCTTGAAACCTAACCCAATTTCCCCTTTCCTTCAAGGATATGACGGGATATTGTCGTTGTACGTTTAAATTGAATAGAACGAGGGGATTTTATGGAAATTGCCTGGATTATGGGTGGATTTTTTGCATTTGTAACAATCGTTTTTATTGCGATCGCTTTTTTCTTCCCAGAATGGGTCGGCATCACAG
>CAZDHC010000009.1:0-48439 GCA_964505225.1 uncultured Bdellovibrio sp.
CGACTTTCCTTCGCCTGTTTCGCCGCTTAGGATATTAAGTCCGTTCTTAAACTGAATGTTTAAATTTTCGATGATCGCAAAATTTTTAACTTTCAACTCTAGTAACATAATTTCTCCAATTCGCTCTTAAATTTTTAATCCTAAGCCCGGTCGCCAAACTTCAACTTTTCTCGCAATAAATGAAAGTAGTTCTGATCCGGATCTCGAACCATCAAGTGGTCTACCTTGCTTCTGTGGATGACAATTTCATCTTCTTCGCCCAACTGATCAACTTTCAGGCCATCCACCACAAAGTGAGCTTGTCCAAAAGCTTTCTTCAATTTGGCTTTGTCAGATAGTTTTCCAACCAAGCGAAATGAAAGCGTGCAATCGTCTGGAAAAATGAGGGGTCTGCTGGTCAAAGCGTGTGGGGCAATCGAAGTCACTACGAATGCCTTCACTTCTGGGTGAAGGATTGGTCCGCCAGCTGATAAGTTGTACGCAGTGGAGCCTGTCGGGCTAGAAATAATCAAGCCATCGGCTTTCACTTCGGACACTAATTTCTTTTCACATAGAACTTCGATGTTAATGAGTTGGCTCAGTGAGCCCCGCTCAATGACGATGTCATTTAACGCTAAAGTTTCCAGCTTCTTTTTGCCCTTGCGAAACAATTCCACTTTGATCATCGACCTAGGGCAAAGTTCCATTTTGTTTTCAAGAGTGCTCTCAACCGTCGAAAAAACTTCCTCGGCTCGGGTGGGAGTTAAAAATCCCAAAGAACCCAGGTTCACTCCCAAAATAGGAACCGTTTTTCCCTCTAACAATTTAACTGCGCGCAAATACGTTCCATCACCACCAAGGACTACGATTAAACTCATGTCCTCGAGTTGATTCCGTTTTCGCAATAAAGTTGTATTTGCAATTACCTTTTGCTCAGGGGCAGTGAAAACTTTGTAGCCACGCTTCTTAAGCCATAAGGTCAAAGTTTTAGCTAAGGTCGTGGCGTCGGTCGTATCTGGTCGATAAACCAATGCCACTTTCTTTGTTTTTCCGATGACGAGCTTCTTTTTCATAGTCCTAAAAGTCCATCTCTGCGAAGAAGGGCGTTTGGATCTGGTTCGCGGCCGCGAAATTTTTTGTACAATTCCATTGGATGTTCAGTTCCGCCTCGGCTTAAGACGAAGTCTTTAAATTTTTTGCCGACCTCTTTGTTAAACAAACCTTGCTCTTTGAAGTATTCAAAAGCATCAGCATCTAGGACCTCTGCCCATTTGTAGCTGTAATAGCCGGCCGAGTAACCGCCGGCGAAAATATGAGAAAAACTACAGCTTGTATTCGTGCCTGGCATTTTAGGTAATACCCGGAAATCTTTTGTCACTTCAGTTTCAAAGGCATCAACGTCGGTAATCGTAGAAGGATCTTTTACATGCCAAGACATATCTAAAATACCCAATTGAATTTGTCTTAAGCTCGAATAACCAGATTGAAACTGCGCCGATTTTTTAATTTTTTCGACAAGCTCTAGTGGGATTGGCTCATTGGTTTGATAATGTCGGGCAAAAATATCCAAGCCTTCTTTTTCTTCAACCCAGTTTTCCATAATTTGCGAAGGTAGCTCTACGAAATCCCAATACACATTGGTTCCAGATAAAGAACGGTACTGACATTGAGAAAGCAATCCATGCAAGCCGTGACCAAACTCATGAAACAAAGTTTGCACTTCATCATAGGTCAATAAAGACGGCTTAGATGGAGTCGGCTTTGTGAAGTTACAAACAATGCTGACGTGAGGTCGGCGCACTTGTCCGTTGTTCAGGCCCTGCTCACGATATGAAGTCATCCAAGCGCCACCGCGCTTCGTTTCCCTAGGAAAGAAGTCTGTGTAAAACAAACCAATATAATTTCCAGTGGTCTCTTCTTTGACTTCAAAAACTCGAACGTCTGAATGATACTTGGGAACGTCCTGAACTTCTTTAAATGAAATGCCATAAAGTCTACGGGCGTGCTCAAAAACGCCTTGAACCACATTCTCAAGTTTAAAGTAAGGTCGAAGCTCTTCGTCATTCAGCTTGTATTTCTTTTCTTTTAATTTCTCAGAGTAGTAAGAAAAATCCCAAGGCATGATTTCTTCGCTGCCTTCTATTGATTTCTTAAACTGCCGAAGTTCAGTCATATCCTGTTCTGCGGCTTTTTTTGAAGGGGCGAAAAGTTTATTCAAAAAATCCATCACTTGTTTAGGATTTTGCGCCATTCTTTCTGCTAAAACAAAATCAGCATGGGAATTAAATCCCAAAAGGTCAGCTCTTTTGTGACGAAGGGAAACAATCTTTTTGATATTTTCTTGATTGTCGAATTTGTCGTTAAAAGATCTTGAACTATAAGCGGTCCAAAGTTTTTTTCGGAGCTCTCGATTTTGCGCGTATTGCAAAAATGGAATAAAGCTTGGAGCTTGTAAATTGAAAAGCCATTTTCCTTTGTGGCCTTTCTTCTCGGCCTCGTGAGCCGCCATCTCGATAGTGCCTTCAGGTAAACCTACAAGGTCAGCCTTATTTTCGATAATCATCGAAAAAGCATTGGTCGCTTTCAAAACATTTTCAGAATACTGCGGGCCTAACAAAGAAAGCTCTTGGTCAATCTGTTTTAACTTTTCTTTGTCTGAATCGTTTAGCAAAGCGCCGTTTCTAGAAAAATCTTTAAAATACTTTTCAACAAGGCGATCTTGTTCCGCACTTAGCCCCATCGAGTTTTTGTTGTCATAAACGTACTTAATTTTTTTAAAAATTTCACCATCCAGCGCCACTTCACTTGCGAAAGCCGCCACCATTGGAGAAATTGTTTTCGCCAGGCCTTGCATCTCTTCGGAAGCTTCGGCCCCAAATAAGTTGAAATAAACGGAATTGACCACTTCGTAGTTTTCACTAGCGGTTTCCAGCGCCATAATTGTGTTTTCAAAATTTGGAACTTCAGTATTGGACTTTAAATTTTCGACATTTTTTCGAGCTTTACTGATTCCATACTCAAGAGCTGGAACATAATGCTCAAGTTGAATAAGCTGAAAAGGTACAGCTTCATCGCGGGTCGAAAAAGTGTGTTTTTCAAAAGCGGTTATAAATGGATTTGTGGATGAATTTTGTGTCTGATTTTTCTCTGTTTTAGTCATGGTTCTAGACGTACCATAAAAAAAAAGGCGTCTCAAAACTTGGAAGGCTTGAGACGCCTAGTCATTCAAATTATTTTCAAAGAAAACCCGGAAAAACCCTTTTAGCGTGGCGTTCCGCCGCTTGTATTATTGCTATTATAGTAGTTGTCCCGGCAACGGTAAACATAACCTTGATAATAGTCCCATTCGTAATTGCAAACTTGGCTGGTGTAGGATTCATTTCCAGTTCCGTGAACACAAAATCCCAAATAAGTTCCGCCGGCCGTTGGGCGGCAAATTCCACCATCTGAGCAAGAATTTGCGTTGCGGGTATCACAGACGCTAGCCGCGTTGGTAAAACAGTTATTCCCAGAGCCACTGATAGTTGGTGAGTAAGTGACTTGCGGAATCGCCATCCACTGAGTGTTTTGCGACTGAAAGGCAACAACGTTATAGCTAAAGCTGTAATAAGAAGAAGTTGGGAACCAATTTGTTGGCGCACAGCTAATGCCCCAGCTTGCATTCATCACTGGTCTTTGTCCCAATTGGCATCCGCAAAATCCACCAGAATAAGACCACTGATAGGTCTGCATTTGCGGTGCGATCTGAGTGTAAACACCTGGATTACAGCTAGTGTTGCCAGGGACATTGCAATCTTGGACCGGAGTTGTCGCTGTGGTGCCACCGCTTCCGCCGTCGTCTTTTTTCTGACAGGCAATCACAAGTGATAATGCCAGACAGGCTAAAATACCTGTAAAAAGATGGTTCTTAATTTTTCCCATAGGAAAGCTCCTTTAAAAACAGTTTTTCTAACAAGCACTACAGTTCCAATATTTATGCCTATGATTTTAAGGGGTTAGGTCCTATTTTCAGCCTTCAGATCCAATAGATTTGAATTGAGGCCATCTTTCAAATAGGCGACTGTCAATGCTTCTTGAAGGTGCCCCTTTTGGTCGCTAAAGTCAGAACCTGATGAATTCAAAAAATGCCTATTTAGAATTAAAGCTGGCTCGGGGATTGGTGTTTTTCCAAGATCATATTTTGTTGGTCAAAAACAATCTTCCAGGGCAAGGCCACCTGTTTTTGCCAGGCGGTAAAGTGGATCCAGGTGAAGCTGTTGAAACAGCATTGATTCGAGAGTTTAAAGAAGAATTAGATTGGACAATCGAAGCTGAAAAGTTTGTGGGATGTTTTGAACAAAAATGGGTTGAGAAGAAAAAAAAGAGCGATCAATTCTCGGACGTGCTTGAAATCAATTTTCTATTTTTAGTAAAACGTTTAGATCAAAAGTTAAACTTGCAAGACCCACCAAGTATGGAAAAAAAGCTGACTTTTCATTGGGTCAAGTTGGATCAAATTTCAAACGTTCACTTTTTACCTAAAAAATTAGCCAGCGAAATTCCTAAAATAAAATTGCAGCTCGATCAAGGCCTGCAAACTTTTTGGGGGAGTGGAATTTAATCCGAATATCGATTCCAAAATCTCATCAAATTTAAAAAATTGAACAATCAGCCAGTTCTACGAATTGCAAAAAAGAAAAGCGGCCTCGAGGGCCGCCCAGTGTACGTAGGGCCTCTTTCCACTAACCCGTAAGGAGGACCTATGTTGCCAAGACATAAGAAAGATCGGTTTTTGCACAAAAATCTGAAGAGCCGTCTTGAGATTTATCTTTTGATGGTGAATTTGATTTACTTGGTTGTGCTGTTGTTCAGTCTGCTTAGGGCTTAAGTCTCGGTTTGGATCGTGTCTTAGGTGGAACCTCGAGGCCACCGGTTTTTACAGGAATTGAAATTGTTCAGATATTACTTTGGTCAGCTATTTCTTGCCGATGTAGTTGTTAACATAGTTGTCTACTAAAGATCTCTTCAAATGCATTTCTTTTTCAAATATTTCGATTAGCTTTCTAGATTTTTCAATATTTTTGGAGCTATAGAAAGGATAGAGCTTCAGGTTTTTTTTAAGCTCTCCAGAAATTTTAATGTCTTCAGTGGCCTTCAAATTTTGCAAAAGGAAAAGGCCGACATTTTTGTCCTCACAAAAAATATCAATCGAACCCTCTTGTAATTTCAGGAAATTTTTCTTTACGCTTTCGTCCCCAAATGTTGTGGATACGCCCTTGCCGCCCATTTCAATGTAGTTCTGCAGATCTTTGTCCATCGGAGAATAATCGTAAGCTGGTACATGACCCAGCTTAAATCCTACTAAAGAATTGACATCTTTGTACTTGAAAGTACTTTTTTTCTTACTAAAAAAAACGTACTTGGAACTATAACTCGGGATTTTTGGATAAAGGCCATTTCTAGTTGTGTTGGGCACGGTAGCTGGCTCTAGATCACAATTGCCATTTTCGACATCTGATAGCGCTCGAATATAGGGCATTCCTAAGAGTTTCACTTCGTAGCCATTTCTGACATAAATATCTCTAAGCATATCTACGATAAAACCATTTCGCAGATTTTCATTGCCAGTGGGTTGTGGAGATATTTTGGCAGGAGGCCATGAGTCATAACAAATGGTAACAACTTCTTTCTTATTTTCGGCTTGAAGCTGAATAGCCCCGGCGAGAAGCGCGATGATTGTCAATAATTGATAGATCATTGGTTTGGTTTCTTTTTTCATAGTACCTATCAAGATAATCTATCTTAATAATTCTTGGGTCCAGGAGATTTTTAACTTTACCTAGACTTAGTGTAGGCTTTCAGCAAATCCAAACGTCAAATCAGTCAAAAAATTGCCATTTTACTAGGGAGAATTTGCCGAAGTCAGGACCTCGTCTCGACAACTAATTGACTCACGGTTTCACTTGTTTTTGAGAGAGAATAATTGAAAGACAGGAGTAATTTTCGTGGGCGATATACGATTCTCTGGAATGGCGAGTGGCCTTCCACCAAACATTGTCGAAAAAATCATGGAGGCGGAACGCATTCCTATTAAGACAATGGAGAATCATAAAGCTAAAGAGGACGACAAATTAAAACTGGTAACTGACCTTGAAACAAAAGTAAGTGATATCACAAAAAATATTGGTGAACTTGTTGGTATCCGTGGTTTCAATAATACAAAATTAATTTCCGGCGAACCAAATATTATTGATGGAGTCGTCGATCCTAATGCAGCAGTGACTGGCGAGTGGCAATTGGAAGTGTCTCAGTTGGCGCAAAAGCCCGGAGCGATTTCCAATGGCTTTCCAGATAAAAATCAAACTCAAATGGGAACGGGGTATTTAAGGTTCAATACACCCAACGGAAGAAAAGACGTTTACATCAATTCAAAGAATAATACATTGGATGGAATTGTCGGTGCGATTAATTCATCGGGCCTAGGCTTGCGAGCGATGGCCTTGAATGACAGACAGGATAAAGACAATCCCTTCAAGTTGGTTGTGACAGGGTTGCAAACCGGAGACGACAATCAAGTTAACTTTCCGACTATCTATATGCTGGATGGTGACCAAGACTTTTATTTTGACGAAGCTCGGCCGGCGCAAAATGCCAAAGTGAAAATCGATGGTTTTGAAGTCGAAGTTCCTGAAAACAAAGTGAATGATTTGATTCCGGGTGTAACTTTAGATTTAAAACAAGCGGCGCCTGGGCGACCGATTCGAATCAATGTCAAAGAAGATTTGGAAGTGATCAGTGGGAAAATCAAATCTTTCGTTGATGCCTTCAATGGAGCCTTAGGATTTATTCAAGGGCAGCATCGATTGCAAAAAAACAAAGAAGGTAAGGAAAGATTAGGTCCTTTAGGTGGAGATGGGCTAGTTCGATCAGTTGAATCACAATTACGAGGAGTGATTCTAAATCCTCAATTAGGAGTGCAAAGCTCAATCACTAGGCTAAGTGATCTAGGAATTGCTTTTAACCGAAATGGTACCTTGGAGTTCAATCAGGAGAAATTCAACAAGACTTTGGCCGGAGACCCTCAAGGAGTCGCTAACTTTTTGAGAGGCGATGGAACTAATGTTGGCTTTATTCCGACCGTCAAAAGGCAGGTTGGAAATATTTTGAATTCTTCGTTTGGTTTGATTGCCAATCGAAAACGAGGAATTCAACAGAAAATCGATGCTATCGACAAGAGAATTGAAAATAAAGAAAAGCAGTTGAGTGGTAGAGAAGAATCTTTGCGCCGAAAGTTTTCGGATTTGGAATCCAAGATGTCCCAGCTGCAAAGTCAGGGAGCCGCAGTGGGAAGTATGGCAATGCAGGCGCCTAAGCCGGGCTAAGGGCGAGGTAAAAGTGTTATATTTTAGTAATTATGTAATTGAAACTGGACGTTAAAAATGAAACTGAATTTTCCGAAGAGAAGGTTATGAGCAATCCATATCAAAAATATAAAGCGACGTCGATACAAAGTGCGAGCAAAGAAAAATTGCTTCTGATGATGTATGAAGGTGCAATCAAGTTTACTAAGTTGGCTATTAAGGCCGCTGAAGAAAAGAAGATTGCCGAAAGATGTGTCAATATTGGAAGAGCCTTTGATATCGTTTTAGAACTCAATAACACTTTGGACCACAAGGTCGGCGGCGAGATTGCGGCTCGACTAGAGCAGTTGTACATGTACTGCACAGAGCAGTACACCAAGGCCAACTTGTCCGGCAATCCGGAACCATTAAGAGCAGTATTAAAAGTTCTCGAGAACCTCTACGAAGGATGGAAGGGCGCTATCGAGAAATTAAAAAAAGAAGAAGAAAAAAACAAAGGCGGAACCGAAAAGGCCGGCTAGTTTCTAAAATTTTGTACTCAATAAGCCTAGGAGGGGCGATGTTAAGAATCATAAGTTTGTTAAACCACAAGAATCATCATCTAGAGAACTTCTATACGTTAAATGAGACGGAAATTCTCAATTTTGCGAAGAATGATTTTTCTAATCTTGAGTTATTTTATCAAAATCGTGAAAAGATCTTGGAAACGATTCGTTATATCGATTCTGAAATCGACAAAGCTCAGGCTGGTGATATCATCGCCACCAGTGAGCAAAAGCGTGAAGTTTCAACCGCTTTGGCGATCAAAGAAGAATATGTCGGTAGAATCTTAGCGCAAGATTTAGAGATTTTAGCCTGCATCGAGTCGGCTAAGTCCAATATCATCCGTGAATTGCAAGATATTAAGAAAACCAAGAAAGCAGTTGGTTCTTACAAATCTAAATCATTTACGAATAGACTCGACGAAGAAGTTTAGTAAACAGAACTTGAAAATATTTAAAAAAGCGTCAGAATAAATCTGACGCTTTTTTAGTTTGCGCTTTGGTGCAAAAAATATTTTTCCAAGGAAGTTTTATGAAAAGACTGTTAATTCCCGCGGCACTATTGCTCTCAATCGGATGTAGTTCATCAGATAAACAATCAACAACTTCGGGAGCAGCTGAGCCAGGAGTCAATTCCAACTTCACCGTCAGTATGCGTGAACTTCAAGGTGCTATGAATGACTTGCTGCCGATGGTGGTCGATTCGAAAGAATTTAATAAAATAGAAAATCAGCCCAAGATTGAAGAGAAGATTAAAAAATTGGTCGTGTTGTCGCAAAACGTTGTTCACAACCCGGCTACAGATAGCAAGGATCCAAGTGTTCAATTTATCTCTCGAGCATTTTCAGAAGATTTAAGCCGTTCTTATGAAAGTCTTAAGTTGGGAAAGCGAGACTTTGCACGATATAACCTGATGAATGTAACGGCCTATTGTATCGAATGTCACACTCGAACCTCGACAGGTCCCTCTTTTCAGTCGGATCAGCTTCAAGCTGTGCTCAAGAACATCACGGGATTAGAAAAAGGGGAGTTCCTTTTGTCCACTCGACAGTATGATGCGGCCTTTGCTGAGTTTGGTAAATATATAGATGCTCATATATCTTCGCCCAATGCCAATATCTTTGATTTAGAAAAAGCAGTTCGATATTCCCTGGCGATTTCTATCAAATACCAAAAAGATGCAAATAAAAGCATGGCATTGGTCAAAAAGATCAAAGCGGCAAATGGAGTGCCTTTCTACTTGAAACAAAATGCGATTGGCTGGGAAGCTTCTATATCTGAATGGCAAAAAGAGAAGCCTCCGGTTTCAACAACTCAAGGATTGTTAAAAGCCAGTCGACAATGGGTTCGCAAAGGTCAAGATTTGCAATCAGACTCTCCGGATCGTGGTGGGGACATCTACTTCTTAAGAGCTCTTTCGGATTTGCATTTAGTACTGTCCAGCAAATTGAATTCAGATGAACTTGGTGAAGCCTTGTTTATGACGGGACTCAGTTATGAAGCGGTTCGGGATCTTTCTGTCTGGACCTTGCATGAAAATTATTATGAAGCCTGCATTCGAAAAGTGCCGCACTCGACCTGGTCAGAGAAATGCTATCGAAGACTAGAACAGTCTATCTATTTTGGATTTTCAGGTAGCTCAGGACTTCAGGTTCCAGTTGATATGCTTAGAAAGCTAGACGACCTTAAATTTCTGGCACTTCGTCCTAACACAAAACAATAATTGATTCTGATTCCTGCCAAGTCTTTGACGTGGATTTGGTAGACAGTCAAAGAAATGAATTGGACCCTTTTGCTGACTGGGTATTAATTTGGCTACGAAGTTTAAATCGGCAAAATGTTCCCATGGCACTCCTGTTGCTCTTCAATTCCTTGAACACAAGGAGCAACATTCACCATGCAAAATATTCTTACTGGGCCAAGGTTAGGAACGGGTTTCTTTGAACTAACAACTGAAGAAGTCAAAGTCGTACCCGAGCTGAAGCTGCCGGCAGTCGAAGAGAAACTTGAAAAACCAACACGTGCATTTCCCTTTGGAAATGATGTCGGTACATTGTTAGCCAATGCCGAAATTTTATTGAAAAATGATGAGAAGTTACTGGCTCAGCATTTAATTCGAAAAAGTCTCTATTTGAATTCCCATCATCCCGAAGCATTGCGCAAGCTGAGTCGGACTTTTAATAGTGTTAGAAATATCGACTTAAAAACCAAAACGTTAGAAGCTTTGGTCAAGGCTGATTACAGCTTTGAGACAGTGGCAGAGTTGGCGGACTGCTATTACCAACAGAACAAAGATTTAGAAGCTTCCCAAAAATATCACGAAGCTTTGGGTTTATTGACAGAAGAAACTCCAGCTCTTTTTGAAGTTTACAAAAACCTTGGAAATATCGCGATTCGCGAGGGCGACTACGATGGTGCCGAAGAATATTATAATAAGGCACAAACACAAAAGCCTCGGTCTGATGTGTTGTCAGTGAACAAGGGAACTTTGGCGTTGCAAAGAAGTGAGACGGCCGAAGCTTTGGTTCAATTTCGCACAGCTTTAGAAATCAATTACAAAAATGATAAAGCCTGGGTTGGCTTGGCAATGGTCCACAATATCATGGGTGACTTCGTTTTAGCCCGGGCCAATGTTTTCAATGCTTGTGATGTGAATCCAAAAAATAGAACGGCAGTGCAGTTGTCGGCATCATGGGCAATTCGAGATCAAGACTACGGAATGGCCATCGAAGTCTTGCAAAACTATTTATGTGAAGTGGAAACAGATGAAGAGATGTCTTTATTGCTTGTCCATGTTTTCTGTTTAAGAAATCAATTTTCTGAAGCCCTGTTGGAAGTTGAGCGATTGCTTTTATGGGAGCCAGGAAATCAGAAAGTACAAGCAGTTGAAAATGAAATTAAGGCGATGAAGAATGCCTAATGACTTTTCGGTGATCCATATTTTGAAATCCAGATCTGGAGTTGAATATCCAAGCATCGAGGGCCGAACTTTTTGCTCGAAATACGATCCAGAAAAAGAAGCTTCAGATTGGTGGGCCGGAATTAAAGGACACATGGATAGCCAATTTCCTGTTGTTGTCCTTGGTTTAGGAGCAGGATTTCATCTCAGTGTGATTCTTGCCGACTCGAATGCTCCCAAGTCCGTCTATGCGATTGATTTTAGGGAAGAGCTTGTGAACCATTGGAAAGTTCAAAATGTCGATAGGGCTTCGAAAGTTGTATTTTTGAATGCTCACTCGGACCTGTCATTTATAGCGAGTGCCTTTCCGCAGGTTGTGTTTTTTCGACCAGCCTTTTCGGGTTTAGAAGCTGAATTCGAAGAGATTCATCGCAAATTGATTGGCGAAAATATCAAACAAAGTTTGGCATCGATTCGGAATGATGACTATAGCCATCAGGCTAAAATGTTAAGACTACTAGGGGAGTTCATAAAATGAAAATTCTAGTCGTCTCTTTATTACGACTGGGCGATACCTTATTGCATCGAGAGATTGCCGTATCGATTCGACGTCGTTATCCAAAGGCCAAGATTCATTTTTTAATTAATGATCAGTTTTCCAATGTCACGGGATTGATTGACGAAGTGGACCAGTGGAAACTTCTACCGCGCACGAAAATCGAAAAGATTTTAGTGGAACAGGTGCAAAGTGTTGAAAGCGCCAAGAGTTTTTTGGCTGAAACAATTCGCAATCTCAATTTAGAAAAGTATGATTTAGTCATCAATGCCACTAACAATTACCTTTCTGTAAGGTTGATGGAGTTTATCGAAACCCCGGAGCAACGGGGAATGTCGATGAAAAATGGTAGAGCCATTTCTTATGGCGCTCGCTGGTTGAGCTATTTTAATGACCATTTTGCAGTTCAAAATGGTTCCAGATTTCATTATGTTGAAACCTTGCAAAGAGCTTTGAATCTACCGGCCACAAATCGGCATGCGGTTCGAAAAGATACAAAATCAAATCAAGTCTACTTGCAAATTTTCACATCAGATTCAAAAAAGAATTGGGGCTTAGGTCGATTTAAACAGCTGATGGATAAAATTCAGGTAGAGTTTCCAAATTTTATTGTCAAAGCCATTTGTGCTCCCAGCGAAAGAAATGAAGCGCTCAAGGTCTTTGAAACTAAAAATTTAATCAGTCCAAATTTGAATGAGGCAAAAAGAATTTTGAGCTCAGCTAGATTGTTGATTTCTGGAGATACAAGTTTACAACATTTGGCGGCTCAAGTTGGTTGTCAGGTGGTAGGTATTTTTATTGGAAGTGCAGATCCAATCAAGACAGCGCCTTGGCAAGAAGATCTTTGGTTGGTGCAGCCAACAGTGGCTTGCTATCCGTGTGCGCATTCTTCAAAGTGTAATCAGAAGTCGCACTTGTGTGCTGAAGATATTTCGGTCGGGAATGTTTATGAAACAGTTTTAAAGGCACTTAATTTTGAGCCTCATTTAACCAATGAAATGAAGATTTCTTTAGACACTTGGGTGTGGTCCGAATATTTGGATGAGCAAGACCAAAATCAGCTTCCTAGATTTCGGTCTGGTGCCATCGAGTTGGACGAAGATCTTTGTGGAAACCAAGATTTGGTTAATTCGTGGCGGGCACAGCAATCCGCTTTGAACGAATTTGTGAATCAATTTAGCCTATTAGTTGAGAAATGTTATGCGGCAGCAGTGGTATCTAATAAAGGGGCGAAATCGATTTTAGATTGTTGTCAGTCAATTCAAGAGCTTGTGAAAAATTTCGAGGTACAAGTACCGGAATTGAAAGACTATTTAATGAAGATCAAATGGGCCATTGAAGATCATGTTGAGGCTCAATTTCGAACGTTAAAAAATCTGAGATCAGCGCAAATAGAAATCACGCGCTTATCTTTTATGCGAAATGAAATCTTGAAAGAAATGGGGATTATCAATGTCAGCAGAAGCGAATCTAAAAAATCAGCTGGAACCGTTGAAGAACGTCCTGTTGAGACTTGAAAATATCAACGCTGAGGTCAGTAAGACTCAGGGATATAATTTTGATACAGAAGTTTTAAAAATGCTTCTTGAGTTGACCAGAGAGCAGGTAAAAAATGAAGATTCTAGTAATTCAGCTCGCTAGGCTTGGGGACATTTTCCAAACTTGGCCGGCATTGCGTGCTTTGAAAAAAGCCAATCCAGAAGTGCAAATCGACGTTCTTTGTCGCTCGCGATTTTCGGCTGCCTTTGATGGTTTAGATGTGATTTCAGAGCGGATCATTTTACCTTCACAAGATGTCATGCGACCAATGCTTGAACCTCAGATGGACGTTAAGTCTGCGCACGAGATTTTGTCTCAGTTTGTCATCGGATTGAAAGACAAAAAATACGATCGAATATTGAATTTGTCATTTTCTCCATTTTCAAGCTATCTGACTCATGCCATCGCTAGCGAAACCTGCCAGGTGTCTGGTTACACTCGAACATCAGATGGTTTTCTTGCGATCCCAGATGATATGAGCGCTTATTTCTATGCCCAAGTTGGGGTTGGCAAGCCGAACCGATTTCATTTGGTTGAAATTTTCGCGACTATGGCAGGCGTTGATTTGCAGGATGGAGACTGGGCGCCGCCAAGTCATTTGACCATTTCTTTGGATGCACCCGAAGTTCTGATTCACGTTGGGGCCAGCGAAACTAAAAAACAGATTTCCCCAATCAAATGGGCGACTGTGATCAATCAGCTCAATAAATTGGGCTACTATCGTGTTGGTTTGATCGGTACAAACTCAGAAGTTGAATTGGCTGAGCAGATTTCAACTTCGGTGGCCGAAGGAATTGTGACCAGTTATGTTGGCAAAACCAATATTGCTCAATTGTTTGCATTGATTGCTGGGGCAAAAGTTGTGGTTGGCTCTGACAGTGCGCCAATGCACATGGCAAGCCTAACGGGCACTTCTTGTGTCAATTTAAGCATGAGTGCCGTGAACTTTTGGGAAACAGGCCCAAGAGCGAAAGGTTCAGTGATTTTGCGAGGAGCGGATGAAACTGACTTTGCATCTGACCGAGTGGCGATGGTGATCAAACGAGTTCTTTGTGGTGAGAAGCAAGAATTGTCGGTGATTAAAGTTCAAGCGGGTTCACCTTCCTACTGGCTGCTCGAGCCCAAAGAGGCTGATTTCGAGTGGAATTTAATCAAAGCCATTTATATGAACGAAGACTTTCCGCAGACTGAAAATCCACTTTTTCGAGATTCGATCATCAAGCTTGCAGACATCAATTTGCTTTTAATTGATCAAATGGAAGCGATTCAAAAAGGTTTAGACATTGCCAAAGTTGCTGGGATCATTGATCGCGGTGAAGAAATCATTGAAACGGTGGCAAGGCTTGTACCAATGGTGGCTCCTTTGGTGCGATGGTATCAGACCGAAAAAGTACGAATTGGTCCAGATTCGCAAGAGGTCCTTCTTCGAAAAAGCCTTGGTGTGCAAGGATTGTTGCAAAGAGTTCTGGATCTTTACTTAGAATCATTTGGAATGACTCACGACCAAGTCAAATCTTCAACGGAGGTTAAGGCATGAATCAGCTTAATTTTTTAGGAAATGATCTTAGGGCTCGATTTGGGGATGAAGCCACTTTGGGACAAGTTTTTCGCGCCATCGAAACAGACCTAAAACTTGTGGGAGAAGTCGTTTGTCAATTCAAGGTGAACGGTCTTTCGTTGGATGAAGACAGCGAGCGGCGTTTGGGGCCATCTCTACTTTCTGAAGTTCAGGATTTGGCAGTTGTTAGCCAGAAACCTTCTGAAATTTTGGATGGAGTGGTGGAAAATTGGGCAAAAAAGCTGCCGATGATGTTAGCGAATAATGATCAGTTGGCTCAGGATGTTCGATTCAAGGGCGTTGAAGGAAGATTAAAGGCCCTGGTCGACTTGATTGATGACTGTCAATTGTTAGTGGATAGTTTGATTTCGATTGATCAAGTGTTTCCACAATTGGACCTTGTGCAATCTGAACAGTGGAAAATTGCAGAACGACAGATGGCCAATACGATCGGCGAAGCACTGCAAGCATTTCAAAAAAAGGATTACACCTTGCTGTCAGATGTACTAGAGTACGACATGGGTCATTCAATACAGGTTTGGATGGATTTGCTTCCAAAATTGTTACAAAGTGCGAATGTCCAGGGCAAGGAAGATGCAGGAGCCAATTCAGGAGTCAAAAAAGAATACAAAAATTGCTTTCGTTGGGTTATCTGCCAACGAGCTTTTTTTAGGCGACTCTAATGAAAATATTGAGCACAAGGTTTTTGAAAAATTAGATTTAACGACGGCTCAGGTGGTCATTGATTTTGTTCCTTCGGTCGTCGTTTTCAATGCAAATCAGATTCAAGACTTATTTCTTTTTGAACAAATGGAAAATCTTCCGTTCCAGCCCATTCGTATTTTGGTGGCAGAAGAGTTGAGCTTTGAGTTGGTCAAAGCCGGAGTCAATCGAACTCATGTCCACAAGATCTCCAGCAAAAGTCATTTTCTAAAAAATCAAAAAACTATTTTGAGTGAAGCTTTAGCAAAACATCAAAAAAGCCTTGATCGAGCTTTTCTTTTAAAAGAGAGCACCCGGCAGTTTCGAGAGCTTGAAGCACTCAATTCTGATCTTGAAACCATCGTGCAAGAAAGAACTCAGCACATTGAGTTGTCTAAAGTCGATGAAGATGAAAAGCAAAATAAAGTTCGAAGTTTAATTAAGTTGATCAAAGAGCTGGCGCAAACAGTTGCTTTTGAGGATTTACTTTTTCTGGTGCGAAAAGAATTAAGAAGGTTTCATAAAATTGGTGATCCAATATTGGTGTATCAGACAAGACCGGAACGGGTCGAGTTTATCTCGTTACAGGGTGGGCAAATTTCATTTTCCCATTTTAATGGCACTTTTCCTTTTTCCGAGCAGATTCAGACTTATTCGGCGCGGGGCTCGCAAGATCTAATTAAAGTTTTGGCCAATCATTTTGGACGTCCCTTTATAAAAACGATGTTCATTCCTCTGGCTCCCAAGATGATGCGAGAAATTTCATACCCTGGAGCTCAGGCTGGAATTTGTCTGGAAGTGAGTTTTAGTGAAAATGAATTGGCAGTATTTTTAGATTTCATTCGGGAACGATTACAGTCGATTGCAATTACGGTCGATCGATTGCTTTTAGAAAGCGAATTGGTTCAATTTTCTTATCGTTGGGAAAAAACCTTTGATGGTTTTAAAGATCCCATTGCCATTGTGGATTTTGAATTTGAAATTTTAAGAGCAAATAAGAAATTTTCTGAACGCAATCAGCGTCGAAAATGCTTTGATGTTTTCGCTGGAAAAAGTGAGTCTTGCGCCGGCTGTCCGGTTGGCAAAGCCATTGAATCTGGAAAGCCGTCAGTCGGGGAAATTAAAGTTTTAGAGAATGGCCATTTAAAGACTTACGAAGTTCATTCCTTTCCCATTTTACTAGATCACGACGCTAAGATTACCAACGTCGTGAATCAATATGTTGAAGTGACTCAGTCGAGGGATTTATATCTAAGGATGTTGCAAAGTGAAAAAATGGAAGCCATTGGCTTGCTTGCCGGCAATATTGCACATGAACTGAACAATCCTTTAACGGGTCTGCGCTCCTTGGCTCAGGTTTTAATTCAATCCACTCAAAGCAATCAAAGTTTGAATTCGGATTTACAAGAAATTGAAAGAGCGGCTGCTCGCTCACAGCAAATCATCAAAAATCTTTTAGAGTTTTCGGTGGGCGTTCCCCAAAAACAAGGGCGATTTTCAATTGATGAAATTGTGCAAAAGACGATGCCGATGTTGAAGACAGTTATGAGAATTCATCGGCAGGAATTTGAGTTCAAAGGAAAAGATGCATTTATTGAAGTTGAGCCGCATATGATTCAGCAGGTGGTATTCAATTTGGTCAATAATGCCTGTCAGGCAATGAAAGATCCCGGCATTTTGATTCTGAAAACCTATCGTGACAAGGGCCGGGTTTATTTGGAAATTGGTGACTCGGGTCCCGGTATCCCAGCGGAAATTAGAGACAAAATTTTTGAAGCCTTCTTTACCACCAAAAAAGAAGGGGTCGGAACTGGGTTGGGTTTAAGTTTGGCTAAAAAGGTTGTTGAGGGTTTTGGTGGCACGATCAGTTTAAAAAGTGAAATCGGGCAAGGAGCTCATTTTACAATTTCATTTCCAGAGGCGAACTAATGAAAAAAATTTTGATTGTGGATGATGAACCATTGGTCAGACGTTCTTTGAAGCGAGCCTTAGAGAGTTCTGGATTTGAGGTGCAAGAGTCTGTCGATGGTAGAGCGGGGCTGACAAAATGGCTGGACTACCATCCGGATTTGGTTTTTTTGGACGTTCTAATGCCCGGATTGACGGGGCCGCAAGTATTGAGTGAATTGCCGAAAGAACTTCGAGACAAAGCAAAAGTGATTTTGATTTCCGCCTATTCGGGTGAATACAATTTGGCTTCGGCCAAAAGTCTTGGTGCTGACCATTTCATACCAAAGCCCTTTGAGGATATTTTTGGAATTGTTAAGGTTGCTCAGCAAATGTTAAACTAGTTTCAGACAAAGGATAATAGTGAAGTTGTGACGGACTCAGGAAACTCATCAAATTCAGTCAAAAAAGTATCGCCTTATCCCATTGCTGTTGAGCTTTGGAAGGTAGAGGGTCAACCTAAGTGGGCCGGCAGTATTGTAAAGATGACTGAGATCGGCTTTTTGATGAAAGTTGAAACTTTGAAATTTTATAAAGTCGGTGAAGACTTTCATTTAGAATTTAAGCTTCCAGTGGTCAGTGCGGTCATTCGGTGTTTGGGTAAAGTGATTAAAACCTATGACGCACTAGAGGCCGTTTCGGCAAAACAAACTACGAAATTATATACCGTCGAAATTCATTTTAAAAATATGATTGAGCAAGAAAAACATTCGGTCATGCAATATTTGGTCAGAAGCGGTCAGAAGAAATATTAAATGAGAATTATTTCAGGAAAATATAAAGGCCATCACTTAGTCCCATTTCAAGGGGACCATATTCGCCCAACCACCGATCGGGTTAAAGAAACCATGTTCAATATTATTCAAGGTGAAATTGACGGTGCTCGAGTTTTGGATCTATTTTCGGGAACAGGAAATCTGGGGATTGAGGCGCTTTCGCGGGGAGCCCAAGAAGTTTTATTTGTGGAAAAGAATCGAAAATCAATCCAGATTCTTGAAAAGAACATTCAAAAATTGAAAATTTCCGAGCCGCATAAAGTCCTACAGAAGGACGTGATCTCCTTTTTAAAGTCTTATGAAGGGGAACCGTTTGATTTGGTGTTCGCAGATCCTCCATTTACAGAAGAGATGGCTCACGACGTCATCTTGGCGGCCGATGTTTCTAGAGTATTTCATTCTCAGACCATTATGATGATCGAGTCAGGGCGGCGTGAAAAAGTGTTAGAAGACTACCCAAATTTGACTCGCTATGATCTAAGAGAGTTCGGAGATAAATTTCTCTCATTTTTTAGAAAAAAGTGAGAATATTCAAGCATGAAAAAAATTGCAGTTTACCCGGGAAGCTTTGATCCTATTACGCTTGGTCATGTTGATATCATCGAGCGAATCTCGCATCTTTATGATTCAGTGATTGTGTTGATTTCTGAAAATTCAGAGAAATCTTCTTTTTTTTCAAGTGAAGAAAAAAAGAAACTGATCCAAAAGTCATTGCAGCATTTGTCGAATATTAAGGTGGATGTGCATGACGGGTTAACCGTGGACTATGTTTTGAAGAAAAAGGCCCATGTGATTGTCCGTGGATTAAGGGCGGTGGTTGATTTTGAATATGAAATGACCATGGCAAGCATGAATAAAAAATTAGCTCCTAAGGTCGAAACCGTCTTGGTGTTTGCGAACCCAGATTTGTATTTTATTTCCTCTCGGGGGGTAAAAGAAGTCGCTAGGCACGGCGGATCTTTAAAAGGTTTAGTACCTGTCGTGGTTGAAAAAACTTTGCGAGATAAACTAAAAAAAGGGAGAACCTAATGCTTTCTAAAAAAGCCCTGTTGTTAAAGCCCTCTCCCACTTTAGCCTTAGCCAATAAAGCTCGTGAGCTCGCGGCTAAAGGTCATGATGTTGTATCATTAACCGTTGGTGAACCGGATTGGCCAACCTTCGAAGTTGCAAATAAAGCGGCGCATGAAGCGATTGAACAAGGATTTACCAAGTACACTGCGGCTTCAGGGCTGTTGGAGTTGCGACAAGAAATTGCCAAGCAGACCTCTGAAGAATTGGGAGTTGGCTATTCGGCCAATCAATGTGTAGTTGGCACCGGAGCAAAATATATTCTGTATGCTTTATTACAGATGATTTGCGATCCAGGCGACGAGGTGATTATTCCTTCGCCATACTGGGTCAGCTATCCAGTTATGGCAGAACTAGCCGATGCGAAGGTCAAATATGTCCATTGTGGCGAATCCGAAAATTTCAAATTAACTGCAGAAAAGTTACAATCTAACATCACTGAAAAAACCAAAGTTTTGATTTTATGCAGTCCAAGCAATCCCACAGGACTTCTTTACTCTAAAGAAGAGCTTCAAAAAATAGCTCAGGTGCTCGAGAAAAATCCAAAGGTAATCGTTCTTTCGGACGACATTTACAATAAGTTGGTATTTACTTCGGCAAAAATTGATTTATTGAAAACAAAAGATGGTTTGTCGATCGCACCACAGTTGTTAAATGTGGCGCCACAGTTGAAGGATCAAATTGTGATCGTCAACGGCGCATCTAAAACTTATTCGATGACGGGTTGGCGAGTGGGTTGGGCTTTAGGGCCAGAGAAATTAATGAAAGCGACTGCAGATTTTCTAAGTCAGTCGACTTCAAATCTCACTAGCATTTCGCAGAAAGCGGCATTGGCTGCCTTAACTAAAGGTTTGCCAGAGCTAAAAGATTCGATCGTGAAGTTAGAGAATAAAAAGAATCGAATGTTATCTAAATTTCAAACTTTGAAATATTTCAGAACTTTTCCTCCTGAAGGTGCTTTTTACTTTTGGATGCAAGTTTCAAATTGTTTTGGCAAAAAGATCAATTTCAACGGTCAGGATTTGGTGATCAAAACATCAAAAGATGTAGCCTCAATTCTGCTTGAGAAATATTTCGTAGCCACCGTTCCCGGCGATGAATTTGGAGCTGAGGGTTTTCAACGTCTTAGTTTTGCGGCCTCGGACGCGGATTTAGACAAAGCCTTTGCTCGGTTTCAACAATTTGAATCAGATCTGCATTGAAATTATTGCCTGGACCTACATTACCTTCGTCTAGAAGACGAAGGTAACTGATTTCAATGCTGGTCCGCAGTCCTTCTCCTTTCTAAACTAGTAAAGAGTGTGACTCTTCAAGGAAGGAATCTTGTGAGCTTTTGGGCGTTGATTCAAATTTTCTTAGATTTTGTTTTAGTGGCAGCATTGGGTTTTGTTTGGGTTCGATTGAATCGACCAGCGAAAGATGATCCAAGATTAAGCCGAGGTCTTCAATTACTTCAAAGTAAAATTTCTGTTCTAGAAGATCTCAGCGATCGAACTGAGACTCAAGTTACACAATTGACGGCGATTTTAGAGCAAAAATGCCGAGACATCCAAGGCTACGTTGGCCAAGCTGAAAAGCAGATTCAAAAAATCGAACAATCGATGGGGAAAAGTTTAGAAGTTGCCAAAATTTTTCAGGATAAAATCCCGCATCAAGAAATCATCGAGCGACAAAATACCTTGAAGTATGTAAAGGCTGCGCGAATGGCCCATCAGGGTGCCAGTGTTGATGAAATTGCTTCGCAAGTGGAATTATCACGAGGTGAGATCGAATTCATCGCAAAGGTAAATCGAGATCAGTTGCAATTTTCTGAAGCGGATTTGCCTGATTGGGTGAACGAAGATGACTCGGCCGCCGGAGCAGATGTGGCAGCGGACCAATTTGTTGCCCATCCAATTATGCCAGTGGGCGAGCCGGTACAGCCGTCCATGCCAGTCACAATGACAGTACCGATGAAAAAAAATCCGGTGCTTTCGCAATTGGGCGATCAATTTCGACAAGCTTTGAATCAAGATCTTCCGATGGTTGAAGACAAGCCGAAGGTTCAAGTGATTCAGCCTGAGCCGGCGATTGAAAAACCACAAGTTCAGGTGTTTCAACCGCCACCGGTGAAAGCTCCAGCGGTGACTCAAAATCAGAACGCCAAGGCTAATTCTGCAGTGGTGAAGAAAGTTATTTTTCCAAGAGTGGAAGGCAATTACATTTAAGGTTTAGTAAGTGAAAGATATGTTGAAGCACCTGGAAAAGGGCACCAGATTAAATGTTGTGATTGTTGAAGTTCAAACGGGCGGAAGTTTGTTGGTGGCCTATCGCGGAAATTTATTTCGAGTCAAAAATACTTCTGGTCGCAGATTTCAACCCAATGAAGAAATCATGTTGGTGGTCAGCCAAAAAAATCCGTTAGAATTTTCACTTGTCGGTGAACAAAGACTATTTTCTAGAATGGTTTAAAAAGCTTAAATTCTTACTTAGCGCTTTCGCGGATGAAAAGTGTCAGGTGATGCTTCACAACTGTCGACATTTTCACAGGCTGACCTTGAAATGACCAATTCAATTCGCCGAAGGCCGCAAATTTTGCCTCGATCACATGCTCATCCATAGTAGTCACAGTTGAGCTTCCGATAGTTGGAATTTGTGATGGAATGTAATTAGGTCCAATGAAATTAAATCGGATGCTGATTTGTCCCGGAGCCTTCAAAGAGAAAATCATTTTGAAGCCATTTCGGAACAACATAAAGTCAGCATGAGTTTTAGCAATGCCATAAATTTTAATACGGCCAAGTGGAGATGCTTTTAAATCATTGAAAGCTGTTGCGGCTTCAATGAACTCGTTTTTAATTTGTTGAAGGTAGATCAAACTTTCTTGAACTAAAGATCTATCGTTGTCCAAAGAAGTGCCCATGTCGACAATTCCGGACTCTTCCATTTGATCTTCAGCTTTTACTAAATCACGGATCCAGCCAATGCGATCTTGCAAGCGTTCGTTTGACTTGTCGTTTGTTCGGTCCATGTTAGATCCCCCTTCTTTTAGTCTTAAGGGTCCATACCTGCTTGTCAACCGTAGGAATCATAAGAATATTGCGCGGCGCAGCCCTATAGCTGAAATCCCAAAGCCCACTGTTGGCCATCGCGATAGCGTGAATCCATAGGAACATAATAACCCACAAAAAATGTCAGTGGAAAATGATAGCCCAAAGTGATGTCGGCTTTGATTTCGGCGCCACTGCTCCAATAAACTTTGTTCAAGTCAGCTCGCTCAAAAACTTCTTGGGATTTGTTGTAAGCATAACCGTCTAAGTTCAAGCCGTCGGCCACGATGGCTCCATGCAATCTTTTGATATATAGAGGTGAAGTCCCAGCTCCGCGATACAAATTGGCAATGGGCATTCGGTATTCAAGATTGTAGTTGGTCATAGACTTTCCTAGGAACTGACCGTTCAGGTATCCGCGCATGACGTAAATGTTGCCATTCATATTTTGAAAAGGTGCGTAGGGAAGGGAAAATGCTCCAGCAGATAAACTGACATTTTCGCTGACGTATTGTCCTTGAACTTTAGCCATGACCACGTGGTGTTTTGGTAACCATTTGGTAAAATATTTCATCCCTGAAAATTGATAAAGATTAAAAGTTTCATTTTCTAAAGCACCATTTTTTAAAAAATTGGTAGCAGACAAGGAAAGGGCATGGCCGCTTTCGGCAGAAATTTGTGCGCCCGATGGCAAAGTGACTGTCGAGTATCGCATTAAAGCTTGAGGGCCGTTGGCTTCGGTTCTGCTCGTTGTGTATTTTTTTGCAATCCAATTCCAGCCGAGACCACCCATTAAGTCTGTCGAAAGGGAGGCCGGCGCCTGCCATAAAGAGGCGATTTGATAATTTTGCAGACGAAATCTTGTCGCTGTATTGACGATATTGGTTTGGTAATCCAAACCGTTCAGCAAAATCATCGCGGGAGTTTGATTGTTGATGTATTGCAAATTTAAGCTGCCCTCTTTTGGAACAGTGTCGTAGCTGGCAGACAATGAATAAACGTGTCGTTCTAATGGATCCGACCCAGCTGTGACAAATCCATATTTTGAGTTCGAACTGGAGAAGTAAACATCCGGTAACCAATAGTGTGGATAAGTGTAAGGCCAAGAAGAATATTCTTCGGGTTCTGGTTTTGCGACCACATTGACTGTTGAAGCCTGCGCGGGATAGCGATCTCCTAAAAGTGTTTCAATTTTCGGAAGCTTTGCTGGCAATGCAGAAATTTGTTTTTGCTCAAAACGACGAATTTGAAAACCACGACTGGTCAGTTCGGTGGCATAAAGCTCTTTTAGACTTTTATCAAATGAGCTTGCTGCTATATAGGTCTTAGTATGAGTCACCGGACGAGCAGAATTGAAGTCAGCGCTGGCTTGATACAAGTTGCTGGTGCCATTGATCGAAGAGGTAAAGAACAAACTGTTGTTATCAAAAGTCGCAAATCTTGCATCTGGAAAATTGGGCAATATGGTTATGACGGAATTTGTTTTAAGATTTAGCAAACGCAAGTTTTCGGCTCCGTCGACTCGCTCAGAAAAAATCAATTGATTGGCGTCAACAAAGGTGGGAAATGAAATTCGGGTTTGCAGCTGCTTAGGTAAATAAACGATTGAATGTTTTTTTGCAGTATTGTTGATCAGGCCAATGGCGGTGTTTCCGGCATCCAATTTAACAAAGGCGATGGTGTTTCCGTCAGGTGAAACGCTGGCTTCGCGGGCTCGGAAATCAAAAGTCAGTCTTTCTGATTTTCTTGTGGTGAGATCGTAAATCCAAAGATCAGAAGCTTCGTGAAACCTGTCAATTTCGTCTAATTTGTCATAGATGAATTTTTTCGAATCCGGAAACCACGAGACTCGTTGAATGGTTCCGCCTGGGGGAGAATCTTGGTCGATGTGATATCTTTCACTCATTTTCTTAGGACCCGAGATGATGGCGCCCGTGCCTTCATTGATGTCCTGGTCAATTTCTGCAATTTCGTGTTTTCCTTCGAAGGCCACATCTGTCGATGGGCGAATTAAGATATGGACGGACCTTTTGATTGAGTCATTTTTAGATAGGAAAATCATTTTCAGGCCATCAGGACTGATGGTGGGCGAAAAATTTTCTTCTTGGTTTTTAATGATCAGCTCGGTTCCTTTATTGGTAGAGGTGGAATCTAAAGTGATCATTTGTGATTTTGCTTTTTGTTGAACCGAATCCATCATCCGATCAAAAAAACCGTAGTAAGAACTTCCAGTTAAATCTTGAACAGCACCTTCAATAAAAAATGGGACTCGACCGCCGTATTTTTGATGTAGATTTTTGATTAAAGCAGCGCCATGAAGCTGAATCATTTCACTCCACATTAGCGAGCCAAATAAATAAGCCCTTGTGCCTTGGGGCCAAGTCGGAATTTGCGTCTCGGCGATATCAGCCAAATCAACCTTATTTAAAGTGTCTTCGGTCACATAGGCGCGAAGACTGGCGTCTTGCATTGGTGATCTGAGGCGGCCTTTGCTCGAGGTTCTGGTTTCCATGTCGACGGCGATGCCTTCAAGCCACCAGCGAGGCAATAAAATATTAGGAGTGATGACGTTTCCAAAAGTATAGTACAGGCCCTTGACGATCCCGCGTCTGGGTTCAAAGGATAATATATGAGTGTATTCGTGCATTGTCAGTTCGCGAGCCCAGTCGCCATAATCGGTGATTGAGTCCATCGGCCCCGGCATCACAGGAAAAACCTGAATCATTCGGTAGGGGATCGGAGTTGCAAAGCCATTGGTCAAATCTGTACGGTCGTTGATAACCACGGCGGTTTTTTCCGGAAAAAAATCGAAGTACTGCGAAAGGATTGAAATATTGCTTTCCAATCGATCTGCGTAAAGATTAGCCAACTCCTGATGTTTCGCATCATAGATCAGGTCAAAATGCGGAAGGTGCATCACTTTCCAGTTTATAACCGGTTTTTCGACCCGAATCATGGGCTCGGCTAAGGCTTGAAAGGTAAAAATCGAAAAAAAGGCCACAAATAGAAAAGACTTTAGAATATAGACTTTGGTTTTCATGACCGCATTCCAGCACGGCATCTGCTTTTTGACAAACCGCTACAGTTTGACAATGTGCTTCGTGATGCTACCATATGGAACTTAAAGAATAACGACCTATGGAGGACTCAACATGTCTATTACGAATTCTATGAACAAATCTCTTAAAACTATGACGCTTTTAGCGGCTTCTTTGACTTTTGCTTTTGCAGTTGGTTGCCAAAGTAAAAAGAAAGCTGAAGACGCTACAGATGGTTCAAACGGTCAAGGATCTGCTCCGCAAATCGAATCTGCACCAATGAATTTTGATGCGAGCGGTTCTGACAGTGGAAAAATTGATGGATTGAACTCGATCAATTTCGAATACGACAAAGCGACTTTGTCTGCAGAAGCAAAGCAGAAAGTTCAAAAGAATGTGGCATGGATGAAAACCAATGCAAACACGAAATTGCAAATCGAAGGTCATTGCGATGCTCGCGGATCTATCGAGTACAATCTTTCACTTGGCGAAAGACGAGCCAACGCAGTTAAGGCTTATATGACAAGCCTTGGAATTGCGACTTCACGATTGTCAATTATCAGCTACGGTAAAGAAAAGCCTTTAACGAATGGTGATTCTGAAGCTGATTACGCTAAAAATCGTCGTGCTAACTTTGTTCCACTTGGGAACTAATGTTGAACTTACGAAGTTTAGTTGTTCTTAGTGTTTTTTTATTAGGGGTAGGCTGTGTGACTACCCCTGCGCCAATGGAAGATTACACTTTGGCGAGAGCAGCGATTGATGCTGCCAAAGCCGTCGAGGCTTCAAGATATTCTCCCGGGTTTTGGCATCAAGCCGACGAGTCCTTTCGAAGAGCAGAAGTTTTATTTGAAGAACGCGAGTTCGAAGAAGCAAAGGCCGAGTTTATTCGGTCCAGGATAGCAGCTGAAAAAGCCGAAAATTCAGCCAGACTGCTGAGACAAAAGAACGGTGAGGTTCTATGATGGATTCAAACTTAAAGTCTAAAATTGGTTACGGTTTGTTGACAGTTTTTACAGTCATCACTTTAGTGGGCTGTGAAAACCTAGTGAGCCGCAATGATTTGCGTGAAGCTGATCAAAGAAAACAAGTGCAGGATCTGCAAAGAAGCTCGGCCGATGTGAACAGTCGATTTTCAGAAATCGAGCAAGATCTTAGAAGCATGAATGGCCGAGTCGAAGTGGTTGAATCTAAATTGGGACAACACAATCAAGAAACTCAACGGGTCAAGGCCATTGCCGAGCAATCGGGCCAAGATGCAAACAACAAAGTTAAAATTCTTCAAGATGAAGTGGCAAAGCTTCATGAAGAAGTAGCAGGTTTGACGGCGCAATTGAATTCGATCAAGTCAGCTCCTCCAGCTGAGGTCGCGGCCGAGAAACCTGTTAAAAATGGTTTTGATGCAGCGGAAGAATTGTTTGAGAAAAAAGAATGGCGCAAAGCCATTGTTGCTTATCAAAAGTTTCGAGATGCCAATCCTAAAAGCAAAAAATTTCCAGAAGCCACTTATAAAACTGGCGTTTGCTTTCAAGAGCTTTCTATGAAAGACGAAGCAAAAACTTTTTTTGATGAGTTGATTGCAAAGTATCCTAATTCAGCTGAAGCCAAAAAAGCCAAGGCGCGTTTAAAGTCTTTAAAAAAATAACTCAGAAAAATAATTGAGAAAAATAATCTAGAAGGTGTACGTGATTAAGACCTGCCTTGCCATCGAGACCAGTTGTGACGACACCTCAGTGGCGTTGGTTGGCGCTGACGGATTTGTACACAATTTGGTTTCAGCAAATCAGGATTTGGCCCATGCACCTTATGGGGGAATTGTTCCAGAGATCGCGGGACGAAATCATTCAGAGCATTTGCTTCCTTTGATCGAAGTTCTGATGAAGAAATCGGGACTTGCTTATGAAAGCCTGGAAGGAATCGCTGTCACCAATCGTCCGGGTTTGATTGGCTCTTTAATTGTGGGAATTGTGACGGCAAAAAGTTTAGCCCAAGCTTTGAAAATTCCCTTGATCGGTGTGAATCATTTAGAGGGCCACATCGTCGCACCTTTTTTAAAGGACGAGCAATATTCGGCTCAATTTGATATGTCCCAGCCTTTCTTAGCTTTGGCTATCAGTGGTGGTCACACCAGTCTTTATCAAATTCATGAATTTGGAAAATATGAAATTTTAGGTGCCACACTAGACGACGCGGCCGGTGAGGCTTTTGATAAGTTCGGAAAAATGGCGGGTTTGGGATTTCCAGGGGGAGTGAAAGTTGATCAACTTTCACAATCCGGAAATACGAAAGCCTATGATTTCCCCAGAAGCATGGTGAAAGAAAATAATTACTTGATGAGTTTTTCTGGATTGAAAGCTTCAGGGCAAAGACTTTTAGAATCTATGGGGCCGGAAAAAGTTCAGCAAAATATTGCAGATCTTTGTGCTTCATTTCAAGAGGCCATCGTTGATGTTCTATTGGCAAAATTAGATCGGGCAGTTGTTGCCACTGGAATCAAGCGAGTTGTGATTACAGGCGGGGTCAGCGCGAACTCAAGACTTCGTCAAAGAGCACAAGAGTGGGCGAAAACCAGATCTGTGATTTTGCAAATTCCACCATTGAAATATTGCACCGACAATGCGGCGATGATCGGCTATGCTGGAATCATTCGATTGAACAAAGGTGAGCGGAGCGATTTGGGCCTTGGACCATCACCCAATTCTTTAACTGAAGATTTCATAGGCGAGGGAAGATAAAATGTCAGAATTTTCCTCGAGCACTTGGGAGCGTTTAAAAATCACCTTACACGAACTTGGGATTGAGCCAAAAAGATCTCTTGGTCAGAATTTTCTGATCAGCGATATGGTCATCGGCAAAATTATTAAGGCCGCAAAAGCCGCCCAGCCGCAGTCCCTAATTGAAATTGGACCAGGGCCAGGCGCTTTGACATTTTTTTTAAAAGACATTTGCTCAAATTTTAAATTGATCGAATTAGATCGAGTGATGGCTCAGCATTGGCGAAATGCTGGCATTGATGTCACCGAAGCCGATGCTCTGCAAATCGATTGGAGTCCTTTTTTAAACCAAAAAGGGCCAGTGGTACTTGTCAGTAATTTGCCTTATCAAATTTCATCCACTTTGGTGATCGATCGTTGTTTAGATGAAAATCCATTGGATGCCATGGTGTTGATGTTTCAAAAAGAAGTGGCCCAAAGGATTCGCGCTCGTATGCAAGACGAAGCCTACGGAATGTTAAGCGTGGTCGCCCAAAGTTTTTGGAGAACGGAAACTGTCGCAGACGTGAGCTCGCGGGATTTTTATCCTCCGCCAAAGGTTTCCAGTCGGGTGTTGTTGTTTGAAAAAATCAAAAGCCCAGTTGAAGATAAGGTTAAGTATTTCAAGTTTGTAAAAGCAGCGTTTTTGCACCCTCGAAAATTAATGTCTTCAAATTTAGAAGAGGGATTGTCGGTTCCAAAAGACACAGCGACGAAGCTTTTAGTTAAAATGGGGCTGCCAGAAAAAGCGCGAGCCGGTCAGTTATCCGTAAAACAGTTTGTGGAGTACTATCATGAGCTCGGATAAATCAAAAACCATGGGTATTTTAATTATCTCCGAAAATCGTAAAGCTCGCTTTGATTATTCGATTGTTGAAACTTTCGAAGCCGGTATGGTTTTAACTGGCAGTGAAGTAAAGTCTATTCGAGACAAACAAGTGCAGCTAAAAGATTCCTATGTTTCTTTTGTTGGTGATGAAGCATTTTTGCAAAATGCCCATATCGCTGAATATAAAAATTCAAGCTACAACAACCATCACCCCGAAAGGTTGCGAAAATTGCTTTTAAATCGTCGTGAGATTGAAGAAATCTATGATGCTTTACGGGAAAAAGGTCTGACCTGCGTACCTTTGAAAATGTATTTCAAAGGTGGCGTCGTCAAATTAGAAATTGCCTTAGTTAAAGGTAAAAAAGCACACGATAAGCGTGAAAGTATTAAGACGCGCGACGTGAATCTTGAGATGAAGAAGTCTCTTCAGCGTTCGCGGAAATAGGCAATTGTGGACTGAGTTGGCCCAGCTGACTTTTCTTGGTTTCAATGAGGGCGCGAATGGTGACAAAAGTATTTCGATCTTTTGGATCGATCACCAAAGACTCAAGCGTTTCAATTTCATTTTGGGTTTGAACCTTCAAGGACCTATAAAGATATGAATAGGTGCTAGCCAGTGATTGAAATTCGTCTCCGTTGCGCACGCGGAAATCTTCGGAAGTCCAATCTCCCAACGTGACCTGTTTCATATGGCGTTCTAATGACCAAACTGGTCCAGTGATATAGCCAATCAAACGATAAGTTAAAAGGTAGCAAAAAAGACCAGCTCCAGAAATCATAAATGCCAATAGTCCAAGCAAAAGCCCTTTTTCGCGTTCGAGATGTAAGATCAAATCTGGACGAACGTCGTAGGCAAGCTTCAAAAAAATTTGATAATTCTCGTGCAGAAAATAGATGCAAGGACCAGTGAATAAAATCAGCGGTGTGATCAGGGCAAATAGAAAATGGCGAGCATATTTGTGCTGTATGTGGTTATAAAGCGACTTGAGTGACTTCTGATTGCGCTGCAAGCGTTCAGATTGTTGCTCATAGTACGACAACCGTTGCTGACTTTTTTCGAAAAATCTTCTTCCGTAAATCATTCACTACCTTATCGTTGTTTCATTATGAAACTTGAGCGAAACTGGTCTTCGAAATAGAAAATTAATAAGGATATTTATGAAATTGAAGCCATCATTGAAATTTTTAAATCTAAAGACCTGGACTGGACTTTCGTTGAGTTTGGCTTTGGTAGCATGTAGCAGCGATGAAAAAAAATCTCAGAATATGTTCCGTGAGGCTGGCGAAAACCGACCCTTAGTGGATGGTAAATATTCTTTGGCAGACGATCGCAAAGCTTTGGATGATCTTCGTGCACAGGTTCCCGAAGATAAACGTCAAGCCAATGATGAGATGGCATTTGTCATGAATTTGGTTTCAGATGAAAAAACTGGATTAAAGAAAAGTCCATCTGAAATCCGCTCAAAGTTCGACAGCATTTTAAGAAAAAAACGAGATTTATTTGATAAGGACATGCGCAAAGAGCGTGATGAATTCACCAAGGTAGAAAGAAAGAAACGCGAAACCTTTCTAAAAGAAGTCGACAAAGCTCGAGATCAATTTGGAAAAGAAAGTCACACTCGCGAAGAAAAAAATGAATTTTATAAAGAAATAGATGCAAAACGGAGTGAGTTTTTTTCAGTAGAACGGGACAAGCGCAATGATTACGAATCTGACAACCGCGAGCGCAGAAAAAATTTCGAAGATTATACAAGACAAAAATCAGACGAATTCAATCAAGAAATGCGTGCTTATCAAAAGCGATTTGATGAAGCTAAAAAACAGCGCGAGGAAGAAAAGAAAGCCAAAGAACAAGGGCGCAATGCTGGCCCATATGGTGGCGGCTCACTCAGCTCGGCGGGGCCTTCCGCGGAAGAAATGGAATTGGAAAAAGAACTTCAGGCCATTAAGGCCCGTATGGGAACTCCACTTGAGAGCGGTGGTCAGTGAGGGAGGTTTTTCAATACTTCCTGCGTTTAGGGGTGTTGGGCTTTGGCGGTCCATTGGCTCTTATTGCACAAATGCAAAAAGATTTGGTGCAAGAGCGGAAATGGATTTCAGAAGAAAAATTTCAGCAGGTTTTGCCTTTGATAAAGATGATGCCGGGTCCGGTGGCCTTTCAGCTTGCAACCTTCATAGGTCATGAGCGACGTGGTTTTTGGGGTGGTTTTCTAGCGGCCATAGGTTTGGTGTTACCTTCATTTTTTTTAATGGTGGCCTTGGCTTCGGGTTACGATCAATTTGTTCAGATTTCCAGTTTGAAATCTATGATGATTGGGATGCAGGCTGGAGCCATGGCATTGATTTTACTTTCATTAAAGCCACTGATCCTTCCTCACAAATCAAAATCACTTTTTTGGATTTTATTGGTGGCAAGTGTTGCCCTGCTTTACAAAGGTCTTTTGCCAGAGGTTTTATTGATTTTAACCTTTGGATTGTTGGCGGTGATTTGGACATTAGTCAAAAATCGAAAATTGGCAGTCGAAGGTTCGATTCTGCAACTTTTTTTGATTTGCTTAAAGTCTGGAGCGGTGGTTTTTGGAACGGGACTAGCGATCGTTCCTGTTTTGGAAGGTGATTTCGTTGATAAGCTCCATTGGCTGACTCACTCTGAATTTATGGATGCCTTGGCTTTTGGACAATTGACTCCGGGACCAGTAGTGATCACGGTGACTTTTGTTGGATTTCGGATTGCTGGGGTCATGGGTGCTATAGCCGCCACCGTGGGAATCTTTTTACCCGCTTTTTTTCATATGACAACTTGGTTTCCTAAGGCCATTGGCTGGTTGCAAAAACAAAAGTGGATCGCGGAGTTTTCAATGGGTGCGATTGCGGCGGTGACAGGTGCCATTGTTGTGACTGTTCTAAAATCATGTTTGGATTGGGGTTTTCAATTGAATTTGGTTTTGCTTGGAATTGTTATGATTAATTTGTTGTTCAAAATTCCAAGCTGGTCCGCAATTTTAATAGGTTCAGCTTTAGGATTTTTGTTTTTCTAGCCACGACCGGCAAAAAGCTCGCGGTAAAGATCCATCACCACTGCGATAATTCGATTTTTCATAATGTCAGTTTGGCCAACGAATTGAATTCCGCAAACCATGGGCCCCTTGCCTTGTACTTCTTGTCGAATGTGGCGAATGGATCCGTTGACGTCGATCGGATTTCGATCTGGTAAAAAAAGATGGCCACGAATCGTGTCGTTGACCTGCAGTTCTTGAGTTCTAGTGTCAATGTGAATTCGGCAACCACCGCCGGACAAATCAATGATCGGAATAGATTTTTTACTAGTCTTTGCATTGACCGAATTGATTTCAAGCAATGCTTTATAATTAATTGGAATTTTGATTCGATAGTCTTCGCGACGCTGCAAATGGAAAAGTGGGTTTTGGCAAGCGATAGAAACAATATCGCCGATGGCCTTATAGGTCGTTTGAAAAAAGTATTTCTCGCCACCTATAAAAAAGGTCAAAACAAGGCTGCCAGTGGGTTCGATATGGGTCGATGCCCCCGAGACCTTGCAATGCAAAGTTTGGTTCGAGTAATCGTAGGCCATCAAAACAAAAACATCGGCACGTGGATCTGGTACTTTTGAAATGACCTCACCTCTTTTGGCAGCCAAATCCAAAAACAAACGTGCTTTATCCGAAGGATCGCTAATTTTTGTGAAAATGTCTTGATTGGGTTGCTGTTGGGTCGCCATCTTAATTCTATTTTAAGCAGCTTTGTTCAGTTGTAAACCCTTTTGTTGAGTCTCGGCCTGATCGGTTCGTTTTTCATAGGACAATAAGGCTTTTTGCCGTTTTTGATTTTCCGGAGAAGCGGTCATTTCTATTTTTTTAAATTCGGTCCGGATAAACTGAGTCAATCGGGATAAAGTGCCTTTAATATTGGTTTCGGATTCTGGTGGGTTTTCGGCAACTGGTTCAGCTAATGGTTCATCTGTTGGTTCAGCGATTGGCTCAGCCAATACCGTATCAAGGTCCTCGTCAGGTGCGTCTGTTGAATCCATGTTATCTGTTTTGAAATTGATCGACACTAGGAGTGGCCCTTTCCTTTAATCGTCTAATCAGTTTACTATTTTCAGAAGATTTCCAGGGGATTTTTGTAAGAATGGGGACTAAGTCGAACCTGAGCCAAACTAAGTATCAAAAATATTATCTCATTTTGAATCGCGTCTAAAATTGGCGGTAATTGCGACTCCTAAAAGGACAATGTACCAAATAAATAAAATCCAAACTAAAAGGGCAGGGATTGCTGCCAAACTTCCATAAAGCTTGCTCCAGGTAAATAGCGATTGGCTCATCCATTTAAATGATTTGGCCAAAATGCCCAGTCCCAAAGTGGCGACCAGTGCGCCCAGTCCTGCGGCTCGATTATTGACCTTGGTGTTTGGAATAAACTTATAACCTAAAAACAAACCTAAGAATAAAATTAAATTTTGGAAAATTGGGATTTGGGCTGAGTAATTCGCATCACCGAAAATCTTCATCGAAGTTAGTCCAACGAAAATGAGCAATGCCGAGGGAAAAAGAATTAGGAAAATCCAGAACAGGAAAAGTCTTTGGTAGAAAGGCCGGCGCTCTGGCAAATGCCAAATTCGGTGAATGGCTTTTTCCATCTCGCTGATCAACATCAGCGAAGCTAAAATTAAACCGGCAGCACCCCAGGGCCCTAGTTTTCCTGTGTGAATTCTTTTGAAAGCCTTTTGCACGATCTTGATGCCAGCTTCCCCAATGGGGCCTTGAAAGTACTCCAGCACGACCGATTCAACTTTTGGATAAAGGCCGTCAAGACTTTCGATATATTGAAGTGCCGCCAGCGAAACAGCAAGCAAAGGAATCAGCGACAAAATAGTTGAAAATGAAAGAGCTGCCGCAATCATTGGAATTTCGCCTGAAGAAAAAAGCTTAAATATCTTCTTTAAAGACTTCATTTATTTTCCAGTTCAGCCCAGCGTGAGTATAAGTTCTCGAGGGTTTTCTGTTTGGCCGAAATTTCTTCAAAAAGATTTTGTAACTTTGATGCATTCGAAGTCACTTCAGGCTCCTGCGCTGTCAGTTCAAGCTTCGAAAGCTCCGCTTCAAGGTCGGAAATCTTTTTTTCCATTCCTTCAAGCTCCAATCGCTCTTTGTAAGAGAGTTTCTTTAAATTAGCGGCCGCCGAATCAGCCGCATTGCTTTTTATTGGCTCGGCGGGAGCAGCGCTTTTTCCCTTGGACTTGTTGGCATTGTTTTTTCGCTCTTGAATTTGCAAATCGCGCCATTGTTCCCATTGAAAATATTCGGCAAACTTTTCGATCTGCCGGTCCGATGAAAGTTCAGTTGGTAGAGCTAGGATCTCATTGGCCACCTGATCCATAAAGTAACGATCGTGGGTCACTAAAAGCACAGCTCCGGGGAAATCCTTTAGGGATTCTTCTAAGACGGTTAAAGTTTCGACGTCCAAATCATTTGTCGGTTCATCTAGAACGAGAACATTGGCGGGCTCTAGCATCATTTGGGCCAATCGAAGTCGGCTTTGCTCTCCACCGGAAAGCTTTTCCACCGGAAGGTCCATCTGCTGCGAGGAAAATAGAAATCGTTCCAAGTAGCTTCGAGCAAATACGAACTGTCCTAGATAGTTGACGTAATCGCCTTCTGGGCAAATATTTTTTAGCAAGGACAGTTTGGGGTTTAAGCTTTCGCGACTTTGTTCGAAATAAGAAATTTTAACTTCATCCGCGACCTTAACTTGACCACTGGTTGGTGTTTCTAAGCCAAGTAGAATTTTAAGTAATGTCGACTTGCCGGCTCCATTAGGTCCAATCAATCCCATTCGGGTTTTCGGCGAAATGATGGTCGTGAAATTTTCAAAAAGTGGTTTTTGATCATCGAAACATTTTGAAATCTCGATGGCTTCGATCAATTTCTTTGGTGAACGTTCGCCTTCGCCAAATTCGATGCCGACTTTTCGCTGACGATTTTTAACAGCCAATTCTTGAACTTCATCTTTTAATTCATAGGCCCTGTCAATTCGGGCTTTTTGTTTTGTTAGGCGGGCCTTAGCACCTCGGCGCAGCCACTCGGTTTCCCGTCGCAAGGTGTTTTGCATGGTCCATTGTCGATGTTGCTGACCCTTTACCAATATCTCTTTAGCCTCTAAATATTTAGAATAATCACCGTCGACCACTAAAAGATTGGTCGGATTTTTAGGATCCAAATCGAAAATCTTGGTGGCGACTCGCTGAAGAAACAAACGATCGTGAGTAATGGTCATAGTTGCAATCTGAGTATTTTCAATAAATTCCTCAAGCCACAAGATTCCTTCGATATCCAAATGATTGGTCGGCTCATCTAACAACAGAACCTCAGGACGTAAAATCAATTCGCGTGCAAGTGCGACTCGCTTTTTCCAACCACCGGAAAGTTCACTGACTAATTTGTCCATGGGAAACTGATCTAGCTCTAGTCTTGAGATCCACTCGAACGCCAAGGCCGAATCTTCAATCTGATCCAAAGATTTAGACAGTATGGCATCGTAAATATTTTCGTCTTTTCCAAACAGTGGAGTTTGATTGAGGTATCCCACCGTCAGTCCACGTCGCCACACCACTTCACCTTGATCAGATTTCAACGTCTTAGCCAAGATTTTCATGAGTGTTGATTTGCCAGCGCCGTTGGGACCGACAAGTCCAATGCGATCTCTTTCGAAAATGCCAAGCGCAACATTTGAAAAAAGCTTTCTTCCTGCGAACGAGTGAGAAAGATTGTTGGCACTTAGGATCTGAGGGCGAGTGTTGTTTGTTCGGGACATTAAATAATCTCGATTCTTGTGATTTCTGAAGTTGCGCCAAGGCGTAGTGGTGGTCCCCAATACCCGGTTCCTAGATTCACGTAGACTTTCATGCCTTTGTGATCGTTTAGGCCGCGAGAATAGGGATTAAATAAACCAACTAATAATGTGAACGGAAAGAATTGTCCGCCATGTGTGTGACCGCAAACCATTAAATCAAAACCTGCTTTTTTAGCTTCGAAACAGGTTTGAGGTCGATGTGCTAATAAAATCTTATATAGATTTTGATTATTTAAGTCTTTGATCGCTAATTGAGGGTCAGTTTTGTGGCTTGGAACAAATCTTTCACCTTGGGGATCTGGAACTCCGCCAAGCCATAGAGGAATTTTACCTTCAAGTAACAATTCTTGGCCTTGATTGATCAAAGCTTTAAATCCCAATTGCTCCATTTTTTCAATCCAAGCGGGGCCATTCCAGTAGTATTCGTGATTGCCGGGAACATAAAAGCTAGGAATGTTTTTTGTTAACTTTGCTAATGGCGCCAGATCTTCATGAAGTTCAGAAACTGAGCCATCGCCAATATCACCAGTCGCGAAAATGAGGTCGGGCTTTTCGTTAAGGACCATAGCCACAACTTTTTCCACATATTCTTTTTGAATGATTGGCCCAACATGCAGATCACTGATTTGCAAAATTTTAACTGGTTGTCCTTCAATTCCCGATTTGATTTGAACACTTCGAATGATTGGACCTTGAAATGCAACCCAAAGGCTTTTGATATTTAATAGCAAACTTGCAAATATAAGCATCAGTATTGCGGCGTTGGGAACTGTTGTCCAAATCTGGACAAAGTCCTTTAAAACGGCAGCGACAAGTAAGTGACAGATTAAGCCTAAAGAAAAATAAGCGGCCAGTAAAACTCGAGGATATTTTTCTGCCTTTTGCATTTGCGTCCAACGCCAAACTTGCAAAAGAAAAGTTCCAATTAGAAAGGTGGCGCCAAGCCAAGCCCAATCAGTTCCCCACACCAATGGAACTATGAGGCTAAGACCAACATAGCTCCAAAGTAGCGACAGAACTATAAACACTAAAAATATGAAAATTTTCATTAAAAACGAGGCTATCAGGTCTGCTGTAGGTATTCAATCAGTGATGGTATTTGCGAGAAGACATTTATCTGGCGCCCCGAGTGGAGCTCTAAGCCTTGGGAATTGTTTCCACCAAACATAAAATGAACCTTTTTGCTTAGGTTTTGATCCATAAAATGTACGTATTGCTCAAGGCTTGTCTTGGCGCCCATCTTTGTAGAAACCGTGCTTCCAATTAAAATGTGACTGGCTTGATAACGAACTGCGACTTCGCATAGGTCATGCGCTGGAGTGTTGGGGCCCAAGTTCAAGACTTTCAGTCCTAAAGTAGACGCAATGGCTGCTGCAATGGTAATTCCAAGGTCATGGTGATCGCCTTCAGGAGTTGTGATAACCAGTCGAATCTTTGATTTCTGATTTGATTTAGATTTCTGACTTTGAATCAGCATCAATTGGCTTTTGAGCAAGCTAGATAAAATATGCTCCTGACCGACGTTAAATTGACCAATCGAAACCAAGTTTCCGAGTTGTCCTAATATGGACAATATGTCTTCGGCAATGAATTGAAGTGGGTCTTTTTGTTCCCGGCGGATACTCAATTTTTTTTCAACTAGGTCCCATTCAAATATTTGAGCCAAATCAAAAATGTCCATGACCCATTTGTTAGGTTTAGGTGCTGTCTCTGAGGTTTCCATAGAACTGACATTGCCGAGCAGGCCTAAAAGTTCTTCATTTTTAAGTTTGGCGATGTCGCCGATACGATGACCCACTTTAATAAGATCTCTTAACGCTTGGGCTTTTTGTATATCTTCTACAGAGTAAAGGCGTCGCCCCGTTAAGTTTCTTTTTGGCTTAAACGCTTGATAGCGACCTTCCCAGCCACGCAAAGTGTACTCGGAAACGCCAGTCAAATTAATCATTTGGCGTATGGTGTAATGAGAATTGTTTACTCTACTTTGGCTCATCTGGTTGGAACCATAATTGTTTCTTCTTAAAATGTATAGAATTTTCTATACAAAAAATAGAAACGGCAGTAAACCGGGCTTAAGGAGAACAATCATGAAAAAAACTATACAAAATATGACTGCGGCTGTGGCTGTAACTTTAATTGCTTTGTCATCAACCGTTGCTTGCGCAAGTTGGGGCAAAAAAGAGTCGGACCCTAAAGTAGTCCCAACTGTTGATATCCAAAAATACCAAGGTCTTTGGTATGAGATCGCTCATGCGCCAACATTCTTTCAAAGAAATTGCGTTCGCTCAACGGCTGAATATCAGATCATAGCTGCTGATAAAATTTCTGTTTACAATGTTTGCTATAAAGCTGATGGAACAGTCGACGACATTTCTGGCGAAGCAAAAATCACAGATCCTGCAGTGCCGGCAAAACTAAAAGTTAAATTCAACTTTTTTGCTCGTGGCGACTATTGGATCATCGATCTAGATGAAAACTATCAATATGCAGTTGTCAGTGCTCCGGCTAAAAAGTCTCTTTTCATTTTGGCTCGACAGGCTCCAATGGATCCAGAATTGTTAAAATCAATTTTGGCAAAATTGCAGGCTAAAGGCTTCGATACTTCTAAAATTGTTTTTGATCAGTACTAGTTCTATTTATGCCTAAATTGGCATTTTGAAAAACAGCTTTGTTATCTTCGGATGGCAAAGCTGTTGTCCATTTCCACTTTCAAATCTTTACTGATGCATTGAGCTCTTAATTTCCAATCCATCGGATTGTTCGCATCAGAATCCATCAAAATAAAATTATAGCTACTGGTGGCGTCGATTCTTCGCTTATTTTTTTTGCGAAGATGATTGAAAGGTATTGTTGTACTGTGAATTGAGCTAGAAGTGATTTCAATTGTGGGGTAACCCAAAATCTCGGGCTCGATATTCATGTACTCGCTAAAGTGGACATCGCCCCCCAGAAAGATAATTGGGGCTTCGACTTTTGAAAGTTTACGGCAAACTTCCATCAAATTCTCTTTCTGCCAGTACTCGAAGGCATCTTTTTTAAGGTAGCCACCAAAAAATTGACTGCCATTCATCAGCATGACAGGAAGTTTGTTGTCGTCGATTTTTTCAAATAGAAAGTCTTCTTGTTTGGTGCCCCATTGAACCGGACTGTTTTTTTCAGTTCGGGGTGAGCGAAAAGTGCGATCGTCCATCATGAAAAATCTTTGGCCAAAGGCCGTAAAGACTTGTGCGACTCCGGGGCCTTTTTCCAAACAGGAAGCGGGAACTTCATTTCTCCAAAATATTTCAAACAGCTGTTTGGTCATATCTTTTTTCGACCAGGTGCTATCAAAATTGTTTCCGCCAAAATCGTGATCGTCCCAAGTGGCAAGTGTTGGAATGAGGTTTTTTTGTCGAAAATGCGACAGCAAGCTTCGAGTTTCGACATAGCGGCGCCAGTAGTCAGCATCACTTCCATCGTTGTTGTTGTCGGCGTAACAGGTGTCACCAATTAGAAAAAGCATGTCTGGTTGAGTTGTCGAGACATTGTCCCACATGACTTCGCGAAGTGTGGACATCGTGTCCTTCATGCAGCTGGCGACTGCAATTTTTGGATCTAATTTGTCGGTATCCAGTGCCGAAAAAAATCGTTCATCGATAACTTTACCAGTACTGGGATCAATAATTTTTAATGAATATCTGACGTTTAAACTTAATCCGGTGATAAAAAGTTTTTCAATTCCCCATGCTGAATGTGTTCTAGTTTCGCGACGAGTGATTTTGTGGGGCAAAATTTTTCCAGTGCTCTCGTTGATTTGATATCCATAGAATTTTTGTGCTTCAGTTAAAATGACTATCTCAGTGGTGGATTTAGTGGTGAGAGTTTGCAAAACTGCTAGAGCGCCTCGGTAGGGATCGGTTTTTTGTACAGCTTTAGCAGACGAACGAAAGCCTGTGTGAGAAAGCAGGCCAACCGCACCGGCGGTCTGAAGCGATCTGGAAAGAAAACTTCTGCGAGAAACATCCATGATTACCGTCACTTAGAAAAGAGTTCGAGCTCTATTTATTTTCCCTTGGCCTTGGCTTGATGTAAATATTTGAAAGGATTCTGCTCGCCTTAGGTCTAGGAATAGATTTGTGTTCAGGGAAAGCAAGTGACAGTTTCTGAAAACGTCGTGGTAGCGTGTTTCAGGTGTCGTCTGAAATCACTGGGGGAAGCCATGAAAGTTCTATTTTCAATTTTATTCTCAATACCGTTGTTTGCTTGTGCCGTTGCTCCCGCACGAAATGTAAGTGCTATTAATGAATTTCGCGGTTCTGGTGCTGGTGCGAGCGTCGGAGTATTGCGGACTCCTCGATTTCAGCGCGTGATTTATATCGTATTTGAGAACAAAGGCTATAGCGCCACGATGAAGCAACCTTACTTTAATAGTTTGGCTGCTCAAGGATTGTCATTTAATCATATGATGGCCGAGACTCATCCTTCCCAAGGAAATTATATCGCAATGGTGGCTGGAGATTTGTTGGGAGTGTTGAATGATGCAAATGTTGATTTGAATTCCAGTCACTTAGGTGACCTTTTAGAGAAAAAAGGAATGGACTGGCGAGTTTATGCAGAGGATTTTCCCGGCAACTGTTTCTTAGGAAAAAATTCTGGCAAATACGCAAGAAAGCATGTTCCTTTTATCAGTTTTAAGAATGTTCAAAGTAACTCACAAAGATGTGCAAAAATTGTGGATTCGTCAGGATTTTTGTCGGACTGGTCCAACAATCGTTTAGCAAATTTCAATATGTTCATTCCGAATTTAGCCAATGATGGCCATGATACCGGCGTCGACTTTGCGGGAAAATGGTTGCAGTCGCATTTCGGTCAGGCCTTTCAAGATCCTCATATGATGGAGAACACTTTGGTGATTGTTACTTTTGATGAAGCCGATATGTTGGGTGCCAATCAAATTTTTACCACTTTGCTTTCGCCAAATTTGCCACAAAGAAAAGTAGTTGCGGACAGACACAATCATTATAGTTTGTTGAAAATGATTGAAGATGAATGGCAACTTGGAAATCTTGGTCGTGGTGATGCCTCGGCGCCAGCGATTCGGGAACTTTCTCGATAGTTTTAAAACTAAGGATAATCTGGATTAGGTGTGTAGACAATATTCCCGCCAGGAGCGACTTTTGGTGTAAATCCAAAGACCGAATAGGGATCCAAACGACTAGCGCAGGTGAAGCTAAAATTAGTTCCACCATTGCCCCAATTGACGGAATTTACGTAATCACCAGCAGCGCAGTTGGCACTTGAAGGCAATGGTTCGGGTGTGATGGTTAAACTTGTAAGGCTTATTGAATTTACAAAAGTGCCAGGGGCTGCCCGCGCTGGAAGCGCAACACAATTAATAGTACCATCGGGTTTGAAGCCATTAAATTTCGGTTTGTTGTTGGGACATTGATAATATCCATTGGTATCATTGGCCTGAAGAATGTCGGCCGGAACATCGACTACGACATCGACATCTTTCATGGAAACTTCAGTGCCTTCGTATTTAATTTTAACAATGATTCTTGAAACAATGGGGTTGCTAGGATCACCAGTGGCTAAAGACATATTAGCACTTGTAACAGATACATTAATTCCGCAAGGTGGGGTGTCCGAAGCCGGGCATTTGGTTCCAGGAACTGCGCGACTCAGACTGGTGATTTTAGTTTGATCAAGAGCGCAACTTGTTCTGCCGCCAACACCGTCGCCAGTCACACAACCCGTATACGAAGTGGGTTTCATGATTTCGGAGCGAGCTTTGGCCTCGAGTGAAGTCATCATCGATTTTATTCGCGGTTTTTTTGAATTGACCTGAACATCTTGGCTAAACTGCAACATCATTGCGGAACCAATAAGTGAAACGACGACTAATCCCAAAGCTGTGATCAGTGCATCACCGCGGTTATTTTTTAAAATGGAAATTGCTAGATTTCTAAAGTGCATTGACGGTCTCCGCAGCACCTTGGCTTGGATCAAATGTGCAGGTCACTCCGCTAACTTGAACTCCGCCATACCATTTCGGATTTTTTTTACCCCAAGTGGCCCCGCCGTAAAGTGTCGCGGGTGCGCCACAAGAAGCTGAAGTGTCAGTAAATCCACAGGTAAAATTTCGACCGGAGCCGCTTCCGTTAGCAGTCGCAGTCGGGTAAGTGTCTACAAATGGAGCGCAAGCGTAACTTGTGCCGCTATCCCAACTACCTTTAGTTGAGCAAGTAGAAGCAGAATCTGCAACGCCATTGCATGTGGTAGAGGTTTCGGTCGTAGAACAGGTTCTAGAAATCACGGTGCTGGCTGGAGCGGTTCCGCAATTATAAGGTGGCTTTGTTGGATCGTTTCCAGGTCCTGGAACCAAAGGAGTAGGTGTTGCTGCGCCACAGGCAACCCAAGCGGTGTACGCCGGGTTTGTGACGACCGAGTCTGTCCACGTGCTGCGATGGCAGTCGTATTGGCAAGTGGCGGCACATTTCCCTTTTCCATAGGCGATGTTGTTTCTGCGAGACAAGTCTTCTACTAAATTACAACCGTTGTTGCCGGCCTTGTAATAAGGTGGACAAAAAGTTCCTGTGATTGTTCTCATGTAGGTTGATGTTGCGTTGGCGGGAAAAGCTCCGGGCAAAGTTGCTTGGTTGGCAGTTCTAAAAACGCAAGTTCCAAATGGGTTTGAGTAGCCTGAAAATTCTGGGTCCGAATATCTAGGGTCAAACTTTTGAAGTGAATAGTTGCTGGGGCAGGTAAAGGTCCGCATAGAAGCGGCAGTGCAATCCAGTTGGATGGTTCCTGATTTTTTTTGATTTAAATATTGGACAAAGTTTAGTCCTTTTGGAATTTTTCCCGGAGGGCACGCCGAGTTTGCGGCAGATGGTTTTTCAACACAAAAGGATTCGCCGGTGTCCCGGTTCGCTCCCATCATAAATAGGTCATTGACTGGATCACACTTAGTCAGTGTTTGTTCTGCGCGGATATTGCCGGGATCAATTGGTGTGTCAAAATTGGTGACGCTGCCAAGGGGAGCCATGTCAACGACATCTGGGTTCGTATCAATTTGATAAGAGAAACTATAAGAATTAACTCCGGCGTTGCCAGTTCGTTTGAGTCGAACTTCATATCGAATGATGCATGACTTGTCGTTGGTAAACCCTGAGCACGGACTTAAGTCTTTTTTGAAATAGCCAATTGTTCCGGTGCTATTTCCGATTCCGGTTTGAATATCTAGATTAATGGTGCCGAATGAAGTTGTTAAAGCCAATGACGTCGCCGAACCTGAGCGTAGATTTGGGTTTACAGAGTCCGGATAGTTAGTCTTATTGTTAAACGAGCTGATGAGGTTGGCTTCCAGAATCACCGCCAAATTTGTCGCTTCGGTTTTTCTCATGGCATTGGCCAAATAAAGTGAAGATGCGATTGTGCCTGCGATTCCGCAAACAACAATTCCAGCAGCAAGAGCTGCAGAAATCAAAGTGGCTCCAGTTTGATTTCTAATTTTAGAGGGCATCTTCATTTGACTATTTTGGACTAAAATCAAAGGTAAAGGCGAATCAAAACTTTATTGTCAGTACTAAGGGAGGGTTAGCTGTTGATTGCTATTTCGTATTACCAAAGTCTCAAATTAAGACGAATGCTTGTGAAAGTTGGACGCTTTCCCCAGGCGAGGTATACTCAATAGATCTAATTTGTTGAACGTTTATTGGGGGATTTTTGGCTCACCATCAGCCGAAACGTCGAAATTTACTTTCGAAAGTTGTTTCGAACGCAACCGGCATGTCCGTTGCCGAGGCTTTAATTGCTGGCGCCATTGCAGCCTTGGTCATCGGACTGGCAACCACTCCAATGCTTCAGATGAAGCGGCTAGAAAATCAAACCGACTTTCAATCTCAGTTAGAAGTTGCCCATCAAATCGCTTTGCAAAAAGCGCGTAATGCAACTTTCATCAAGCGGCAATTGGGATTGGTTCCAGGAAATGAAGTCGATAGCTGTTTTGGAGGTCGAGCAAAATCCGCGGCGGTGGATTGCACAACAGTGAATCCGGCAACAGCTCAATGGGAAAAAATTCAATTTACGAAATCCGCAGATTACAAAGTGACTTCAACAGTAGATGCGACAATCACTTGCACGGCAACGAAATGCTCTCAAATTGCGATTGTCGTTTCCACTTCCCAAGATGCTACGACTGGGGCGCAGACCGCCAACACCAAATGGAAAGCTCTTCCCTTAGTTGCAAATTTCACATTGCCGGCAGCCGCATTGTCGAGTCGGCAAGAAATTGATTACAGTGGTTGTGTTGGGAAAATTATCACTGGCATTAACTACGACACGTTAAAGGCCGAGTGCAATGCGTTTACCGGAAACAATACCTGTTCTACGGTGACATCAGCTGGACCGATGATGACCTTTGGCCAAAGTAACAATTCAGATCCGGCCAATTGCCAAGTTCCACAAAATTCCAGCTGTGGTGACGGCTTTGGAGCTTTCGGAATGATCAATGGTCAAGCTTGTGCGGGGCCGGTTGTTTGTACAGATCCATTTTCAACTGCTTGTAATCCGCCAACAACCACAACCACATTGTGTGCAAAGGTGTGGACTCCGGCTCCCAACACCAAATGTACGGGAGATGTTTTTACTCAAACGAATAATTGTGATGCCACCACACAAGTGGGAACGGGAACGAACAATTCCCTATGTCCGGTGAATCCCTGTACATCTACAGCAAGTGTAAAATGGCCAGATGCTGCTTTGGGTCCTTGTGAAAACACGACTGTCAACATCAGCACAGCGGCAAACTCGACTGCGCAATTGCTAAATACAAAAGCCGGGTATGTTGGTTCATACACGGTGAGTTGTACTGATAACACTCCAGCTCCGAACACTTATGATTTTGCCAACGCCACTAAGACTTGCACTCCAGTGGTGTGCGCTGGTTTACCTTTAACTTTAGATTGGTCAGCGACAGGAATTAAATCAACAGTTGCTGGGCCAGGATTAGATGCTGTTGGACCATGGCCATGTCAGGGGCTTGTGACGATTACGAATAATCCGGTTCAAACTCCTGGAACTTTATTAACGACTTCGGCAGATCCAGCAGCAATAGCAACTGCGAATCACAATCCGGCAATTCTGACAGCTTCGGCGGGATCAGTTAGTGCAACATGTACTGATCCAGGTCCGGCAACAGCTCCACATGCTGGGGTATTGGCTTTAGGTGCTATCAGTTGCACAGCGCCAGTGACTTGGAATGCGTGTATGAATTGCAGTGATTCATCACCACAAAATGCCTGGTATAAATCCAAGGGGCGATGTGGAGATGAAGAAGGATTAGATTATTGGAAAGCGGATGGTCCGACCTGGCAAGCGAATGCTGAGGTAGATTTCACTTCGATTTGTGGAGCCAAGACAAATCAGCAATGTTTCGATGATTTGTTGTGTGGTGGTCACACTTACAATATGGCGAACAATACTTGCTCGAAAAAAGTAGGAGTCACTACTGCTGACGGAGCTTGCTTATATGGAAATTGTTCTGGTGGCTGTCCAGCGCCGGCTGTGACTTGGCCTGCATGTAATAATAAGAACGACACCTCAGAGCAAAATTCTTGGTATCAAAGTAAAGGCCGCCATGGGGAAACAGCGGGTTTAATCTATTGGCAAAATGCAGGTCCAAATTGGAAAGCAGACGCGGAAATATCTTGGGCTACGAACTGTGCTGGCAAAACTGACAAGCAATGTGTTGATTCGTCCTCTTGTGGTGGACATACCTATGACTTAGCAACAGATACTTGTAAGAAAAATTCGTCTGCGACAAGTGCGGTTGGAACCTGTTTCCTAGGAAACTGTTCAAGCGGTTGTCCGGCTGAACCTAGTTGGCCAGCGTGTTTAGATTGCTCAGACACTTCTCCGCAAAATGATTGGTATAAAAGTAAAGGACGTTGCGGAGATGCGGCGGGATTGGCTCATTGGAAAGCAGATGGGCCAGATTGGCAAGCGCATGCAGAAGCCGCCAGAGCATCTATTTGTGGATCAGCACCGAATGTCATTTGCAATGACAATACAATTTGCGGCGGTCATATCTATGATTTTAAAACAAACAGATGTTACAAATTTCAGAACTTAAGTACGAACGTTGGAACCGTGATCGGTGGAAACTCTTTATCGGGTAGCTGTCCTGTTGCACCAGTGCCGACCTATTGTTTAAGTGCTTTGCCTTCAGATGGTCGTCCATTTTCCAGACCATTAAAATGTATGCATTCGGGCGCGTGTGATCCTGTCGATTTTGCAACAAAACCAAATCAGACAAAGTGTGAAGACAACGGCGAGACTGGTACAGATCCGGTAAGTCGATCATCAGTCTATAGAAATTCTTGTGAATCCGTTGGAGCGTTAACGGATTCGACATGTAATCGGTCTTTGCAAATTGAAAGTTGTGGAGTCCATCCAATCACCGGCGAAGCAGTCGAAGGTAAAGCTGGAGATGTTGTCGCGTGCGAATCTAATAGTTACATTGCTGGATCTCTGTGTGATGCTTCTTGTATGACTCCGCAAATCGGCTGCGACGGTGGTCAAGAATACAATTGGATTTCTGGAGCATATCGAGTTCCAGGCAGTGGCTACTCATTGGGAAATAAACCAGGACTGGCTGCGGGAACCGTTAATTATAAAGCGACCGGTAAAACCTGTGGAAGTTTAATGGGCGCTGTTGATAAAACAACATGTTCAGCTGAAGCAATTGATGGTGTGAATATTTGGTATAAAAGTGGAGATGATCAATGGGTTTACGATGGGGTGCCCATCGGTTATTTGGCGAATACTGTCCGTGGACATTCCCCAGAATGTGATTCTTGGAAGGCTAAAGCGACAATTTACACTCCGGGTGTCTATTGTGCTGATGGCAATGTTACGAATTACCAGCAAACTTGGTCGAATGAAGATGGTTATTCAATAACTGCAGTGCATATTCCAGTCGGTGAAGTGACATGGACCAGTACCGAGACTTGGAATTGTGGTTCAGAAAGTGGAAGTCGAACGACTTGTTTGGGAACTGGGTATATAGGTGCAAATATAACAGGAAACTATCCGCCAGTTGCCCCTTATCCTTCTGAGCCCCAATGTGGTCCATCAACTGCTCCAGTTGCGTCGACGACCACAACAACCATGCCTGCAGGTACAAACTGCAGGTGGCAGGATGATGGAGCCGGTGCAGACACTTGTGGTGTTGAAACAATTCCTGACACGAGCGGATCATGTAACTATGAAGGTGAGGTTACTTCCTCTTGTACTAATAGTACTCGAGTTTACTATAAATGCGTTTGTGGAGGTCCAGCTCCAATTATTAGTCCAACTTTAAACCCAGTGCCTAAAGCGGAAGACATAGGTTATAGCGATGAAGTTGCTTGGGTTGAATTTAATTCTGATGGAACCTGGGTTGCGGGTACGATGTCAGCTATACCAGGAAGTTTCAATTCTGGAACTTGGGGTACAAATGTTGTTGGTGCGGATTATGAAATTAGGTTTTCAAGCTTGGTTGGAACTGGCGTCATGTCGACAACTAACTCGGCCTCTAGTTGGGTAGGTTTAGATCAAAAACGAAAAATCCAACTTGACCTACATCAGGCCCCAATGGGAGGTAGCGGAATTTCGCTAGCGACGGCATTCACGGTTGAGATTAGAAAAAAATCAACTGGAGCTGTGGTTTCTACCACCAATGGAGCGACATTAACAGTTTCTGGTTTTGCGGCTCCATAAAATCAAGCTCACCTAATCAAACTCCATGTCACTTCGTGTTTGTTCACGGACAAATGTTGGATTTTAGAACCCGGAATTTTTAAAAACTGATCCATGGTTTCAAAATCGGTTTCGCCTTGAAATTTAATTGTGCACACAAAATTTCTGACCAAATTTGAATCCAGCCAAAGATGGACCAATTCTAAAAGTTTATTTGGATAGCAGATGATATCTGAAAACAGCCAATCGATTTTTCCGATGTCATTTGGCTTTAAGGTAAACGCATCTTTTTTGATCGAAGTGATATTTGGTTTTGCTTTCAAAGTGTCCACCAGCGGAGCTTTGTCGACCGAGAAAATCTCGCAATTCAGTTGATCCAAAACCCAGGTCCAACCACCAGGTGAAGAGCCCAGGTCGATGCATTTTTCGCCAGGCTTTGGATAGATATTTTCTTTCGCAAAAAACTCCCAAAGTTTTAAGTAGGCCCTTGAAGGCGCAGCCTTCGTTTCGTTCCACTGGATCATTCCTTTTGAAAAAGGGGAGGTGGTTTGCGGAGAAATCCAAAGTTGATTTTCGTCTACCAAAAGCCAGCCACCCAGATTTCGTTCAGGCAGTGGTTTGTTGAAATCTTGAATGACTTTTTTCACCTTTGGCAGTTGCTCTTGGATCAGCAAAGATCTTCGATGCAGATTTTCAGAATGGATGGCCCACAGGGCGCCATGGGCTCTTAGAATTTTTACGGCATCGGAAATGGATTTGTAATTGTGCTGACTTGGATCTTTCCAAGTCGAATGAGAAAAGATTGGTTGCAGCTCTGGACCGCTGACAATGAACACTTGGCCAAGCTGATGTTCAATTTTGAGACGCTGCCCCTGATTTATCTTTCTTTGGATTTCTAGTTCCAGGTCAGCTTCTAGATTTTCAGGTGCAACATAGGCTTTTAGTTGGTCGTGGTGCATGCCACAAGATAGTACGTTTTTACGAAGTTGCAAAGAACTGTTGAACTTTTTCAGATCGAGTTTTTTTGAAAAGTGCCCGATAATGGAAACCATGAGCGAAGTGATGACAACATCTATGAAAACCCTGGTTCTTTCGGCTTTGATTACGTGTCTGATTGTGCTAATACAATTGGCGTAACGTTAAATCAAAATCTGCCTCAAAGGACTTTCCAGTGAACTCTTTTAAAAAGATCGTTTCGATTTCATTCACATTATTTGTGCTGATTGGTATTGGTGCTTTTGTTCTGAATTTCTATAGAGTTTATGAATAATAAAATCTCTTTTTGATTTT
>CAZDHC010000010.1:0-48013 GCA_964505225.1 uncultured Bdellovibrio sp.
AAGAAGTGGCAGACTTGAATCAATCCCAAATCGAACCGCCTCCAGTTTTAGGTAACGAAAAAACAATGGCCTTCGTCCGAGGAATGGGAAAATTAGAAGATCGCGTGGTGATTTTAGTCGACGTGGTTTCTGCTCTTTCTCAAGAACACATCACTGCCATTAAGCAAACTGCTGATCACGCAGCAGCTGCTTAATCTCAAAATACAAATTAAAGTAATTCATGAACCGCTTCGATAATCGAGGCGGCTCCTATTTTGTGCTTCTGATAAAGTTCTTGGGCCGTGTAAGCACTTTGCCCAAATTCTCCGTGTACTGCCAAAGCCTTCAACTTCAATTGCACACCTTGTTCTACCAAAGAAAATGCCAACATTTGCCCAAGGCCACCAATTTTTTGATGATCTTCAACTGTGACTAATCTTCCTTCAGTTTTTTTCAAAGCTTCTCGAATGGTCGCAGTGTCTAATCTGTTATGAGAAAGTGGATTGATCACGATAGAGCCAATACCTTTTCCTTTTAAAACTTCTGCCGCCTCCAAAGCCTGAACCACACAAGATCCTGATGCCACTATCGCAACAGATTTGGATCCTGAATTTTCTTTCAAAACTTGAGCTTTGTTCAGTTGAAATGATCCTCCATCCACATATTTTTTCGGAAAGTTTTCACGTCCCAAAAATAACACGGACGAGTGCGGACTCTTCCCCGCTTTGCGATCATTTGCGAAATTTTCAATAATCTGAGTCAAAACACTTTCAGCTTCTTCACTGCAAGTTAAGCAATACACATCGACATCCGGAATGGACGAAGTCATCGCCAAATAACTTAAACCTTGGTGTGAAGCTCCGTCAGCAGCATCCTGAAATCCTGTGTGAGAGAAAATACAAATCATCGGAGCTTCGCTCAGACTGGCCATGGTCATTGGCAAAGCACCTTTGGTCACACCAAATTGAGCGAAGGTGTCCACCACTGGGATATATCCGATTTTAGAAAATCCCGCCGCAACCGAAATCATATTGCTTTCTGCAATTCCGACATCCAAAGAGGCCATCGGAAATTCTTTGCGAAATCCGGCAACGCCCGTAGAGCCTGGCAAATCCGAAGTGATGGAAACAACCGGATGACCATTTTTATAGGTTTTGATCATCGCGTTTGAAATTCCTGTTTGGATTTTCTCTTCTGGAACTGCGGGCTTTTTGGCATTGGCTTTAATTTGCTTTTCCCACTCAATCAACTCATCAATCCAAGATTGAAACTCGACAGGAAAAGCACCATCGTAAATTTCCGTTAAAAATGCTGGCAACTCCGTCGGGGATTTCAGCGGAAAACCATGACCACCTGATGCGGACTCGGCCGTTTTTTTGGTTCCAATTCCTTTGATGGTTTTAGCATGAATTGCGATTGGAACTTTTGGATTTACCGAAGCCTCTTGAACAGCTGATGAAATCACATCTAAACACTTCTGCAAATCGTGGCCATCGCCCAAATGAACAACTTTCCAGCCTAAAGATTTCAAGGATTCGAAAGTTGGCGCCATCGAAAAACTTTCTTTATCAATTCGACCCGAAAGTTTGGTGTTGTTATCGCTGATGATCATCACAAAAGGAGCCAATCTTCCCTGAATTGCAAAGCCAGGAATAGCTGCCAAAGATTCTCGAGCTTCACCTTCCATACAACCGCCATCTGAAATAGCGGTCACGGTGACCCTAGATTTGCCAGCCAAGCTGTCTGCCATCGCCAAACCTTGCGCTTGTGGCAAAGAAGATCCCAGTGGACCATTGCTAATCAATACGGCCTCTGGGAAAAGGTGAGATTCTCCGTGGCCTGTCAAAACACTTTCAATAGAACGAAATTTTTTAAGCTTTTCGATCGTAAGATCCGCAAATCCATAATTTGCCTTCAAAGCATATAGTCCGTTTTCACAATGACCCGCATCATTTACCAAATGAAAAAGGTCATGCCATGGACGGTTAGCTAATTTAGCTTCTGAAAAAACATAACCATGTAGCGCTGACATCAATTCCGCAAAAGCTGCAGGACCACCGTAATGAGAAGCCGCTCCGCCCAACACCGCATTCATGTCCATCAATGCAATCAAGGCCCTTGTTGCCTTCGGATCCGTTAAATTTAAAGGACCACGCGGCCCCTTAACAGAGACTGAATAATTAGGTTCACGCGTAGGATTACCTGCCAATTTATTATGAACAGATAATGGGGAATTCATTCCAATCATGACGGCCTCCGAAAAGAGAAGTCTTTGTTTTACAAACTCACCCGGAAAATCTATCCTTTTTGCCATGGCTTCTCAACTCAGTTATGAATTCTTGCGCAATCTCCCGAAAGTTGAACTGCATCGACATCTCGAATGCTCTCTGCGTCTATCAACTTTAATTGAACTTGCTCAAGATCAAGGCATGTCGATTCCAACTGAAACCGACCTGATCCGAGAAGAGCTCTTAGTCACCAAGCCCATGCATGACTTAGAGTCCGTACTTAAAAAATTTCTTCGCACGCAGAAAGTGCTTTCCAGTTTTGAAATTCTCAGCCGCATCACTTTTGAAGCCATTGAAGACGCAGTCACTGAAGGCATCCGAATCTTAGAATTAAGATGGGCGCCCACTTTTATCGCCGAAGGTCATCCAGATTTGGATTTTCAAGAAATCATCGATGGCATACGCCACGGCTTGAGCCTTGCCAAAGATTTGCCGATTGCCGTCGGCATGATTTGCATCATTCAGCGAACTCGCCCCGTCGAAGAAGCTGAAAAAATCATCGATTTCGCAATTGCCAATAAGGATTTTTTTGTTGGTGTTGATTTGGCTGACAACGAAGAAGGTTTTCAACCAGAGCTTTTTGCTAAGGCCTTTCAAAAGGCAAAAGACGCGGGACTTGGAGTCACCATTCACGCCGGCGAAGCCTCGATTCCCGAAGCATCTTTAAATGTGAAAACTGCAATTGAAGTTTTGGGAGCAAAGCGCATAGGACACGGAGTGCAAATCGCCAAAGATCCCTTTGTTATGAATATGGTTCGAAAGTTGGGCGTTCCCTTAGAGCTTTGCGTGACAAGCAATTGGCTCACCAACGCAGTTCCCAAGATCACCGAACATCCAATTCGACAAATGCTCAACGCTGGGATTCCGGTCACAATCAATTCCGACGATCCAGGAATTTTTGGAATCGATTTGGTTCACGAATATCAAATTTTAAATCAACTTTACGAATTCACAGAAGTTGATTTCAATCGCTGCAACGACATTGCAGCACAAGCTAGCTTCATCCCTTTGCTTCAGCGCCAAAAATTTTGGCCTAGGCCCATTCATTCACTGAGGTAATCATGCGAGATTTTTATCCTGAAATCGAACCCTATCAAACCGGCCACCTAAAAGTTTCAGAAATTCATGAGATTTATTATGAGTTGGTTGGAAATCCCAAAGGTCGCCCCGTGGTGTTTTTACATGGCGGACCTGGCGGCGGAATCAGTCCCGATCATCGCCGTTATTTCGATCCCGGCCATTATCATATCATTCTTTTTGATCAACGCGGCTGTGGACAATCTCGCCCCCACGCCGAGCTAAAAGAAAACACCACACAAAATTTAATCAAAGACATTGAACAACTTCGACAACTTCTAAGCATCGACAAGTGGCATGTTTTTGGTGGTAGCTGGGGATCGACATTGGCATTGGCCTACGCAATTTCCCATCCGGACCGAGTTTCAGGTTTGATTCTTCGTGGAATTTTCTTATGCCGACCTTCTGAATTAAAATGGTTTTACCAAGAGGGTGCCAGCAATATTTTTCCAGATTATTGGGAAGACTACATCAAACACATTCCCCCTTCTGAACGAGTGGATATGTTCAAAGCTTACTACAGTAGACTCACCAGCCCCGACGAATCCGTTCGCTTGGCAGCAGCAAAAGCCTGGAGCAAATGGGAAGGCGCCACTTCTTATCTTTATGTAAAACCAGCTGCCATTAACGAATTCGATGATCCCCACAAGGCATTGGCTTTCGCGCGAATCGAGTGTCACTACTTTGTGAACAATGCTTTTTTCCCAACTGAAAATTACATTTTGGAAAATATTCACAAAATTAAAACGATCCCGGCTCACATAGTTCAAGGTCGCTACGATGTTGTTTGCCCAGCAACCAGTGCCTGGGCCCTTCACAGAGCTTGGCCCGAATCAACGATTGAAATAATTTCGGATGCTGGTCACGCAGCTTCTGAACCAGGCATTCGTTCCGCGCTCATCACCACCACAGACCGTTTCAAGCACGTATAGCGGATCCATAAGATCTGCTTATGGACCTAATCAAAACAATGATTTTGCCTTTCTATGGGCCGGCGGTGTTTATTGCTCGAAATGTTAGGGGCAACCTTAGCATCGTTAGTGGGGGGATGAGGGGGGCTGCAAAGCCCCACTCAAGGAAAAAAACAGGGGGAACCATGAAAAAAACAATTCTAGCACTTTCAGCATTAATGACTTTGGCCACTGTCGCATGTGGAAAAAATCCACAAGTTCAAGCTGATATCAATTCTCCAAATTTCTCATTGGATGACTCTCAATACATCGTCGGCGGCGAAGCCGTTAGCACAGACGAACAAATTTCAAAATCAACCGTAGCATTGTCACACCCAATGTACGGTGTATTCTGCACAGGAACTTTGGTTGCTAAAAATCTAGTTCTGACTGCTGGCCACTGCCTTGGAGTTACTCGTGATCCAAGACAAATTTCAGTTATCTTCAACGTGACTCCAGAAAAAGCAACTGCGGCTGAAACTCGCAAAGTCCTTGGCGGAAAGACAACTGATGCTTGGCCTAAGTTGACTCCAAACCAAGAAAAAAACTGGGGCGATATCACTCTTCTTCGATTTGATGGAACTATTCCTGCTGGATACGCGCCTGCGGTGATTCTTGGAAATCCAAAATTGTTAACTGATGGAATGGATGTCACTTTGGCTGGCTACGGACTGACCAGCATGGCTCCACAAATTGATCCAGGTAAATTGATGAAAGTTGCCTTGAAAGTAACTGACTCAAAATACTCTGAAACTGAAATTTTGTTTGCACAACAAGATGGTAAAGGCGCTTGCCACGGAGACTCTGGCGGACCTGCTTATGCAATTGTAAAAGGCAGAGTGAACTTAGTTGGTGTTACCAGCCGTTCAGCAACTTTAGCGGGTGGCGCAAGCTGCTTAGAAGGTTCAGTTTACACTTCTGTTCCTGCTCAGAAAGAATTCCTAATAGCTGCGGCTAAATTTTTGAATTCAAAAGAATTTCGCCCAGGACAGGCAATTCCACAACCAGGCAACTAGTTAAATTGAATCAGCCAATCTTGAATCAGCCCCTTTAAAACTTGGGGCTGATCAAATAGGACTCGATGTCCGCTTGCTTCCACCGAAACAAATTTAATCTTTCGATCCAGTTTCGCCAATTCAGCCCCGATTTCACAATATTTCTTATCTAAAGCACCTGATATATACAAAATCGGAATCTCGGTCGTTTTTAAAAAAGATCTAAAATCTTGCTGACTACCGACGGACCAATTGACCAAACAATCCTTTAACTGCTGGCGATTGTAGTCGGATTCAATTCGAGTTGGCTCTTGCTGACTACCAGAAAATACCGATTGCTGATTCCATTTCTTAATGACGACGTCAAAAGGCTCTTTCATAAACAATTCAGCCCAAAATTGATCATTTTGAATTCGCACACTTCTGTCGATTTCTGCAACACCAGGGTTAGCTGAAATCATGATCGCAGCTTTCCATTGCCCTGGTTGATTTTGCAAAGCATGCAGAGCCAGTCGACCACCTTGAGAATAACCCACTAAAATATTCGAAACGTTTTCATAGGATGAATCTAAATTCTTCTTTTGAATAAATTGATTAAATTGGCGTCCCCAATTTTCTAAAGATTGATTCGAGCTCAATTCACGAGATTTTAAATAATCAACACATTCCCAAGTTTCGTCGGCGACCTGATTAAAATCATCGGGCCTACCTAAAAACCCATGCAAAGCATAAATTTTTATCGACTTCTTCATATCTTTTTAAGCTCTAGATTGAAAGCTTCAGTTTGGGAACGATCAGGAACAATTTCGATAATTGAGTGAGGTCCCCAACTCATTGCAGCTGGGATTTCAGTGCATTTGAAATATCCCCAATTCCACATGGCTGCCCACTTTGAAAATTCAAGCTCGTGTTGATTTAGAAAAATTTCTTTGCCGAACATGTTTTTAAAAATCATTCCACCGCAGTTGTTGATAATCACCAACCGCAATTGAGTGTCGCTCAAAAATTTCGAAGCCCATAGACCGGAAAGATCATACATGGTGGTCAAATCACCCAGCATCGCCCAACATTCGCTCTTTGAGGTTTCACCTTTTGCAACTTCGCCCATTGCCATTCCCAAAAAGGAAGAAACCTGACCATCAATACCGTTCGCTCCCCGATTGGCCATATTCAAACTTGGGCCCTTTTCAAAAGGACACACCAAATCCCATTCGCGAATTGGCAACGAATTGCCAATATAAAATGATTTGTCTTCAACAAAGCCAGACAGTTTTGAAATCAACGAGGCCTCTGACTTTGGGTACTTATTCAAAAGCTCACACAATTCTTTGGATCGATTTTGATCCAACTGAAACGCATTTTTTCGCAAATCCTCTGTCCAATTGGATTTCACTTTCGAAATATTCTTCAAACCAACTAACTGCCGACTGGGACGAGCCAATCCCGTCCATTCCAATTCAGAAACCGATGTCACTGGAACTTCTCGAAAGATTTCCTCTAAATCTCGCCAAAACCTTAAGGTTGGCACTCCACCGATTCTAAGAACGGATTTACAAAATCCTTTTTCAAAAATTTTCCGTACGACCGAATCTCCAGATTTCAAAAATAGCTTCTGCAATGAAGGGTCATTTCTTAAGTTTGAAGTGGCTTCGGCGTAAATAGGAGCACCCAACCTCGCCAACTGAGGGGCGACTAGGGCAGCTTGATCCACAGTTAAGCCAGAAACAATCACCACTGGCTGTTCTAAAATTATACTTTGCTTTGACTCAAAACTTGCAAATGTCAGCTGAATTTTAGTTTCAAGAGCAAAGTCTAAAACCGGAATTTCACCATCAATTAAAGGCTCATTAAAGCACACATTGATCTGGATCGGTGCGGTTCGTGTCCACATAGACAAATCTAAATCTTCGTCTAAAAATTCAATGTCCTTACAGGTTTCAACATATTTAAAAAAGATTCCAACTTGATCAATGGCTTGCGGAGCCCCTGTTCCACGATAGTCTCGCGGCCGATCTGCTGTCACAAAAATCAAAGGAGTTCCCGAATAAGTGGCTTCCACGGCGGCCGGGATCAATTCCGCAACCGCTGTTCCCGAAGTGGTGACAATGGCTACGGGCTTATTTTTTCTTTGCGCTAAACTTAAGGCAAAAAATCCCGCTGACCGCTCTTCAAAGAAATTATGGATGTTTACATTTTTTGCTTTTTCTAAACAGACCACCAAGGGAGAGTTTCTCGCCCCCGCGCAAAGCAGGATATCCTCAACCCCTTGTTGCGCTAAAACTCGAATGACTTTTTCCGAAAGCTGAATGTTCACGGCAAAAGCCCTAACATTTTGAAAGTAAAATCTCGCTTGGTCGAAAGCTCACTCCACTCTTTTTGAAAATCACTGTCTTCCACAAGCCCGCAACCCGAGCCGACTTTTGAGCCCCGCTCGTCCCAAATTAAAGAGCGAATGGCGACCAGCCCTAAGTTTTCAGAGTGAGATAACGAAAACACCACCGGGCCACCAAAAATTCCTCGCTCCGCCTGATAAGGAAGCGATGTCATCCACTGCAAACCATAATTTCTAGGAGCAACCCCTAAAGCAGCCGTCGGATGCATTCGTTTGACCAATTCAGCGGGCTCGATATTTTTATTTTCAACTTCGATTTCAGTTTTGAGATGAAATAGATTTGGATATTCGATCACAGCGGTTTCACCAACCTTTACCCAACCTAATTTTTCAAGTTGGCCACGAATATCTTCGATCACGATTTTGTGCTCTTTCAATTCTTTTGAATCTTTTAACAGCGAATCACCATTTGCATTTTTATTTTTCGGCAAGGTTCCGGCCAAAGCCATGGTTTTGATCAAGTCACCTTTTTGATGAAATAAAACCTCTGGAGTGGCGCCAAGGATCCCACCTTTTTCATTCCAAAAACCAAATGGATAAAGCTGAGCTGGAGCCTCTAATACTTGAATCAACATATGGGCTAAATCCCATTGGTTTGGCCTTTGAGGCGATTGAGCAAAAACCACGGGCACAGCCTTTTCAATTTCGCCCCGATGGATCTTCCCTTGAATCACCTGGTAAGACTGTAAAAATTTTTCCTGACTTGGCTCAGAAAAGGAGCTCCTGGCTAAAGATTTTTCCCCGGGGTTTTTCTCTAAAAATTCGATCAAAATCCGGCGAAAAACCGAAGCGTCAGTCTCGATCACTGGCTTTTCGGCGAGACAAGCCACAAACGAACTGCCGTAAAAATCCATATAACCAATTGAAAATACTTCGTTTTTATAATTCTCGGAAAAGCCAAATGGCCCTACCCAAACACGCACCTTACCACTAGGTAATCGGATCATTGCCCCGTTTGCTAGGATCATGGAAATTTCAGCGTGCGTCATAAGTGGCCAGCCTTCTTAAGCTATAGACTTCTTTATGTTTCCCATCTTCGTTTGATGGTATAAAAGCTGTCCTAACTTTTGCTAATTTATAGCGGAACTGGAACCGAACAAATATGAAAATCTCTGAGGAAACCCTCAATAACACGACGCCTCTTGGTCTTAAAGAAACAACGATAAGCTCAATCAAAAGTACTATGGCGTCACCTAGGACCGAAAGCACTCGTATGACAAAACCTGTTCAAGTTGGTTCAGTCACTATTGGCGGACCTGAATTTACCGTAATTGCTGGACCATGTTCTATTGAAAGCAAATCTCAATTTTTAGAAACTGCTACGGCAGTGAAAAACTTGGGTGCGGTTCTTTTGCGTGGCGGAGTTTGGAAATTAAGAACATCGGCCAAGTCATTTCAAGGATTGGGGCCCGAGGCCTTCGGTTTTATCAAAGAAGTTTTAGATTTAACGCAAATGAAATTGGTCAGCGAAGTCACTGACCCTCGCCAAATCGAAGTCGTCGATGATTACGTTGAAATGTATCAAGTCGGCTCTCGAAATATGCACAACTATGCCTTGCTAAAAGAATTAGGCCAAACCAACAAACCGATTTTGTTAAAGCGTGGATTTTCTGCCTTTGTCGACGAGTGGATCAAAGCTGCCGAGTACATCACTTTGGGTGGAAACGACAAAGTGATCCTATGCGAGCGCGGCATCCGAACTTTCGAAACGACAACCAGAAACACTTTGGATTTAAATTCAGTGATTTACGCAAAAGCGCGCACTCACTTTCCGGTCATCGTAGATCCATCACATGCCATTGGTGTTCGAGAATTTGTAAAACCTTTGGCTTTGGCAGCAGCTGCTGCTGGCGCTGACGGAATCATCGTTGAAGTTCATCCTCGCCCTAGCGAGGCCCTTTCAGATGGAATGCAAGCTCTGACGATCTCTGACTTTCAAGAGATGATGTCACAGATTTCTAAAGTTTTAACGGCTTTAGATCGACCTCTTAATAAGTTGGAGCTGTAAATGGCAACCGAACAAAATACTCAATCAAACAATCACCAGGGTCCTCAACCTGAAAAAATCCGCGCGATGTTTTCAAAGGTAGCCAATAAATATGACCGAGCGAATTCAGTTTTATCTATGGGGATTCACCACTTGTGGCGCAAAAAATTGGTGGAGCTTTCTGGAGTGAAAGCTGGTCAATCTGTTTTGGATTGCGCAACTGGCACCGGAGATCTTGCGATCGAATTTAAACGTCAAGTGGGCGCCAACGGCCAAGTCATGGGAACAGACTTCTGCAAAGAAATGCTGGAACCAGCTCCCGCCAAAGCACTTTCGCTTGGCTTTGATATTCCTTTTCAGCAAGCTGATGTAACTGATCTTAAATTTCAAGATCAACAGTTTGATGCTGTTAGTATTTCTTTTGGAATCCGAAACGTTTCAGATCCGCTAAAAGCACTTCAAGAAATGGCCCGAGTTACCAAGCCTGGCGGCGTCGTCATGGTTCTTGAGTTCGGCCAAGTTAAGGCTCCGGTATTTGGACCACTTTATAACTTTTATTCTGAAAAAATTTTGCCGATTTTAGGTGGATGGGTCACGGGTCAAAAAGATGCTTATCAATACCTACAGAAATCTTCGGCTCAGTTCCCTTGCCGTGAGGGCTTTATCGCTCTAATGGACCGCTCAGGAGCTTTTTCAAGCTGTGAGTATCATTCGCTGACAGGTGGAATTGCTTACATCTACAAGGGCATTAAGAAGTAAAAGCCCCGGGTTCAAATCCCAGGGCTAAAATAGAATCTTTATTTTAACAATTGAGCCCAGCTATCAACATAACTTTGCATTTTGTTGGCAGCAGCAGTTTGCTTCGAGATCTCTACATTGTACATTTGTTCATTAGTCGCCTGATTGTCAGTCCAGTTTGACTTTTTATAAGATGAAATACCTGACAATGATTTTTTCAAAGCCAATTTCCAAATTTCAGCAGTCGCTTTTTGACCAGCTAAATCTTGTCTTTCTTCGAAAGAAATCAAGCCGTAGCCTTTTTCTTCAATCTTAACGTAAATATCATCGTGAAATGGCAATCGAGAAATCTGATCCAACTGATAAAGATACTTCAATGCTTCATTCATCATACCTGAATTTGTTAGCACCTTAGCACTGTCAGTTCGAACGTTTAAGCTTTGTGCTAACAATGTGTCGCGAAGGAAAGACGCTCGCAATGCCAACATGGCTAAACTTGCCTCTTGAAAACGTCCATTGCCTTTAATTTCAGTCGCAATGATTTCATCGATTTTTTCTTGCTGTGCGAAAGCGGCGATTGCCATCAATCCACTGAGACTTGCCATTTTTTGAAGACGCACTCGAGCCTTATCAGCATCTGTGTAATCAATTGGCATTCCGTCTTTATCAAGACCAGTAGCAGGATTGACCTCTTCAAGACCCTTAATGCTGACATAGAAAAACTCAGCAAGTTCAGAAGGCTTTGCTGCTTCAGCAAATACTTTAGCCCAAGCAAGTAAGCCCGTTGGAACCGGAGAAATTCGAGCCTGGTTTTCTGGCTTTTCCAATTGATCTAAGGCAATTGCCATTTTTTGCATTCGGACTGAATCATTTGTCTGATCCATTTTTTTAGACATCTCGCCTGTTTTTTCAGGCATCGAATTTAAACCAGCGATGTCTGGCATTTCACAAGCAGTTAAAACCAAAGTAGCTAAAGAGGCGATTAAAAAACTTTTCTTCATATTCACTCCTAAGAAATTAAAGACCCTTGATGATTGATTTTTTAAGATCTGACAAGTTGCCCTTGTCGCCATCAGTATTTCCCAACCAGATCGCCATCACACGCTTACCAAATCCTGCAGTTCCCTGAATGGTGTTCAATTTACCGTTTGAATCTTCATAAGTTAAAGTCTCAGTAAGGTCTGCATTTTTTTGGATCACGATGATTAATGTTTTACCGCTGGTTGCATCGCCACCATTATCAACTGCAGTCAGGAACTCAGAAAGATCCGCACTTAAAGGCTCACTTTCTTTTTTGTTTCTGCTTAATGCTTCACGGTAAGAAGCTTGTACGTCGCTTGCTCCCACTGTTCTGACAAAGCTCAATCGAACTGCCATCGTTCTAGATTGGTCCAATGTATTTAAAACATCCGCTTCAGTGCGAACCACCTTAGAAGCATCACTAGCCAACACTTCAGCTACGTATACTTTGACGTTTACGATTGCGACTTTTTTAATTCGAAGACCTGCGCCTACGATCGAAACCGGAACTTCTTGGTTGTTCAAAGTGACTGTGGCTTCTTTCGCAACAGTGAATCCTTCAATTTGAGTTTCAGAAGGTTTAGTCGTCGTCACGATACCTGCAAAAGCTGATACTGAAAGCATCGCCACCGCAGCAGCTGTAATTAAATTCTTTGTCATTTTGACTCTCCTATTGTTATTCATTTAAAAGGCTCGCTAGTTCTGTTCGAACTTGAGTAAGAACTCAATCAGAAATTGGGAAAAACATCCAAACCCAAACGTTAAGACCATGAAAAGATTATTCTTTTCATAGTTATATTGGGAAGTTAGCGTTCACCCATCCCGTATCAGTTCCTGCATCTTCTTATAAACTTTTGGTCCTTTTATGCTACGCATTATCTTTGGGCAAAGCTTATTTGAATAGATGCTCTATTTTACCAAACCTTCGGGTTTTTCTTACAATTTGGGGGCTATTCTCAATCGAATTGTTTTTGAATAATCCAAGAAGTGATGTAACTGACTGGCCAACATAGGAGTAAAAAATGAAATATTTTTTAGTATTAATTGCGGTGTTATCATTTTCATATGCTCAAGCTAATCAAAGCGAAAAAATAACTTGGTCATGTGAGCTGCCATCAAAAGCCGGCCAAGCTGTCGTCGAAATCAAAACAGATGAAGATTATGTTTTAGAAGCACGAGAGATTTCAATTTCTTCTCTTACGGGAGCGATGACCTTAAGTGAACCTCTTCAGCTAATAAAAGAGGGACCGAATCGAATTTACCATTTTAATTTAGGTTTTCACTATACTGTTTCTTATAGTTTAGAAGTTTTGGCGATTCAAAATCCAATTAAAGTAACCTTTGTTGAGTATGACAGAGACGATGGAATGGCCATCGGAACGAATTTAATTTGCAAAAAAAATTAAACTGTCTAGGAGCTGGGATTAGAAATTTTCCCGGAAATTCACATGGCTGCCGCAAACACATTTCCTCGTCTACCTTCTGATTGGACTGAAGAGACTCTAGTTATAAATTCCGGCCAAATTTTTATGCGAATTTACCACGCTCCAAAGTTTGACCAAGGCCGCCTGTTGTACATCGTTCATGGCCAAGGTGAACAAAGTGATCGCTACGAACACTTTCCGTTCTATTTAAGTGGCATCGTCGATGCGATAGTTTGCATTGATCTTCCCGGCCACGGAAAGTCGACCGGGATCCGAGGCCACATTGAAAACTTTGATCAATATGACCAAGCGGCTTTAGATGGCTTTTTAGCTGCTCAAGATTGGATGAGAAAAAAAGCGACTCGCTTTCAATCCCACTGGCTTGGCCACAGCATGGGTGGTTTAATTACTTTGCGAACTTTGTTTAAAAATTCGGACCTGCAAATTTCTAGCGTCATTGCATCGGCTCCACTTCTTGGTTTGGCATTACCCGTTCCACCTTTAAAAAAATTCTTCGCAGAACTATTTGAACCCTTAATCGGTTCGGTCAAACTGAGCAATGAGTTAGACGGATCTTTGATTTCACATGATCCCGCAGTGGGTTCTTACTACCAAGAAAACCCATTGAATCATGGTTTTGTAACACCCAGGTTTTTCAAAAATCTGATGAAAGAAATGCCTTTGGTTCAAAAAAACCAAGGACCTTTTTCATATCCTTTACTTTTGATTTCGCCGTTAGCTGATCCGATTGTCAGCAGTAAAGATGGAGTGGCCTTTTTTAAAGAATTGAAAATGAAAGACGGAAATAAAAAAAGTCTGGTTACTTTTCCAAACTTTTTTCATGAATCCTTTAACGAATTAGAAAAGGGCCGCGCCTTTAATGCTTTGGTCGATTGGCTTGGTTACTTTAAATAAGAGCTAAATTCGATCAAGACGCTGAAGCAAAATATGATCAGCTAAAACCAAGGCCACCATGCTTTCAATCACGGGGATAGCTCTTGGAATGATGCACGGATCATGACGGCCTTTTTTTGCAACATCTAAAATAGAACTGGTCGGCTTAAAGCCAATTTTTAAAATCAGATCTTCGCCCGTTGAAATTCCACCACGAACTCCACCGTATTGATCTGCAGATATAGAAGAATGAAATTCGGTGCCTTTTTGCTCAAGCATTCCATCGCCAATTTGCACGGACATGGTCGCACCGATTCCTAAAATTGCAGAGGCCAAATCAGCTTTTAGTTTGTGAAACACGGGTTGTCCCAAGCCAACCGGAGGATTGATCACTCGAAGTTCACAAAAGCCACCGAAGCTTTCGCCATCTTGTTTGGCTTGTTCTAAAGTGGATTTGATCTTTTCAGTCAAATTTTGTGATGGGAATCTAGCTGCAAAAGAATCTGCAACTTTGATTTTATTTTTTTGCGCCAAAAATTTTTCTTTGTCAGATTCTGGTAAGACGATAGATCCAATTTGGGTGGCATATCCTGTGATTTCCAATTCAGGACAAAGACGCTTCAACAACATCTTTGCCACCGCTCCACCCATCACCCGAGCCACGGTTTCACGACCTGAAGACCGGCCACCACCGCGATGGTCACGAATTCCAAATTTTTTTGTCCACATGTCGTCTGCATGCCCTGTTCTGGCCGTATCTTTAATTTCCTTGTAATCTTCGGATTGGGCATTTTGATTTCTGACAATGATCGCGATGGGGGTTCCTAAAGTCTTCCCCTCGAACACTCCACTTAATACTTCGGGCTGATCTTCTTCGTGTCTAGCCGAAGTCAGCTGTTGTCCGGGGCGACGTCTTTTCAATTCCTGAGATAAAAATTCAAAATCGAAATCTAATCCTGCCGGGCATCCGTCAATCACGCATCCCAATGCCTGACCATGGCTTTCACCAAAAGTATGAATTTTAAAAATTTGACCAAACGAATTTCCAGCCATTAATTACCTCGATCCCAGAACTGCCGCTGAGCTCTAGCTTGTTCTTTGAACATGGTCAATCCGTCAATATATTGTGCTTTCACTTCCAGTGCGTATTCTCGGGCCCTGGAATCTTCTCGGTAATTTAAATCAACCACTACTTTGGGCTTCCACGATTCTGGCGGCATCTGAGACTCGGGGGAGCCCGCCCAAATCAATGCTTCGGGACCTTCGATTTGAATTTGAGTCATTTCCTGCTCACTCCAATTCTTTTGATCGCCATATTCCATCTTCAATTTGCCGAACCTAGCAGAAAAACAATACGCATCGGGAATCACCGACAGGATGATCGGCAATGTGCCTCCACCACCCCAAATTGCAGCTTTCAGATCTTTCAAATTCTGGGACTGAAGAGCTTCAGAATATTGCTTTTGAAATCCAATCACATCGGTGTTTTCACCAATCCAGTGGTAATCACCTGAATCATTTTTGGTTTTAAATATAGTGTTTACACTTTCAAATCGTTCAGCGGTTTCAGTCGCCTCATTGATCCACTGGAAGGTCTTTAACTTTAATGGCGAAGTCACCGCTGCATGAGATAGCCCAAGCTCATCTAAAAAGCTCATGGCATCAAAAAACTCTTCTTCTGGAATTTGAATGGCAAACACCGCTCGATTTGATTTTTCAAAATAACTTTGATGTTCGATCGGAGTCCGACTGTGACCGACGGGATGTCCAAGCACTGCCGCAAAACCATTGGGCTCGTTAGCTGTCGCCAGCCATTCATATAATGAAGGTTGATCCTGAGCTGATCCCTGATCGAGGCGAAAGAAATTTATTTTCTGTCTTCCCTTGAGTAAAAGTCGAAACCATTTCCAAATACCTTGTTCAGACCTAGGCAGAATTGAAAAAAATTGTGGATTCTGTTTCTGCCAGCTCCACAAAGTTCTTAACTGATCAAAATTTTCCACCTTTGGAGACAACTTAACCTGGCAGATCGAGGGAATGCGAAATCTTTCCAGATATTGATTCAAGGCCTCGAGATCTTCTAAATAGTAATCTGCGATTTGATGAATCGAATAAATCGTAGGCTGTCCATAAGGACAAGGTCCTAACTCGAGGGCCCAATCCCACCGAACGCCGGTGCGCAAATATTCAACGATCCAGCCCAATGTCGCTTTTTCCCGAAGACTGATGAGGACCCTTGAAGCCGGTAACAAGCTGGTCGCAATTTGAAAATGTCGAATGGATAAAAGGTCGTCACGCAATTCGAAACAATCCACGTCGAAATTTCGAAACAATTTTTGCAAAAAATCTAGGTTTTCAAAATGCTCTGGCAGTAATGTCAAGATCCCACCCAGACTCTTTAAATCCGAAGTGAAAATCTTTTGTTCAACAGAATTGGACTCTTCTAAACCTTCAGGCATTAAATATTGAACGGTCGCATGTTTTTTATAATGCTCGTCCCGCAAAGGCATTCGCTGCAGATATTCATCTAAAGGCGAAACATCGGGATCGAGTCTTGGACGATTCAGAAAAATTCTTCCCAAGACATCTGTCGCGCGACGAACCCAAACACAGGTAAAGTCAGAGGAAATGTGTTGCAAATGAAAGCCGGCCCCCAAAGAGACTATCACGTTGGGATTTGAATCTGAAATTTCCCTAAATACAGAAATCTCAAGTTCCCGAAATTTCTTTTCACCTTCATCCGAAAAAATTGTGGATACCGATTTTCCCTGACGACTTTCAATTTCTCGATCCAGATCAAAAAACTTCAAATCAGTTTGATCTTGATAATAGACTTTTAATCTATCCAAAAGATGGGATTTACCAACTCCGCGATGGCCAATCAAAACCATTCTCATGGATGGACTCCAAGAACTTTCCAAAATTCAGGATAGGATTTACTGACAACTTCTGGAGTGGCAATTTTTCCTTTAAATCCTTTCAGCTTAATCAATCCTGCGGCCATGGCCATGCGATGATCTTGATCAGGATTAAAATTAATTTCTCCGATATGGGCACCCAAGCCTTCACCCGATATCAAAAGTCCATCATTTTTAATTTGGCAAACAAAACCCGCCGCCCGCAAAAGTTCAGAAGTCTTTTCAATTCGATTGGATTCTTTATGTGCCAATTGGGGAGCACCAAAGAGCTTTGATTTTCCTTTTGCGAAAGCACACAGTACTGCCAAAACCGGGAATAAATCAGGTGAATTCGAAAGATCCATTTCAATTGGAGCCAACTCTTTTGGTTTTACAAAAGTTAAAGTCAATCCCGTGTCTGACTTTGCCGAAGTGACAGCTACGCCCATTTTTTTTAATATTTCCACAAAACAAAAATCGGGCTGCAAACTTTCTTCAGTGAAATTTTCGATCACTGCCTGGCCAGATAAAGCACCAGCTGCCGCAACCGCGAAAGCGGAACTGTAATCAGGTTCAATTGCCAGGTTGAAATAGTGGGCTGCCTGATTGGTCGGAATCCGATATCGATCCTCTTGCTTTTGCAAATTCATACCTAACAGTTCCGCCATCCGAACTGACATTTCCCAATATCCTTCGGAAATTCCGGACTTCATTTCAAATTCAAGATCAAAAGGAAGATTCCAAGAATTTAAAATTAAACCCGATGCAAACTGGCTCGAGGCCTCGCGACGGACTTGCAAAGGCACTAAAGGTTTTTTCCAGCCTTCACTATTGATGATGAGCTTATTGCCCTGAACATGATTTTTGACCGAAAGCTGCTCCAACAAAAAATAAAGATCTGCGTGGGGCCTTGAGAAAAGGCGCTCTGAGCCCGTCAAAACGGAAACACCCGGATTGCGCGAGGCCCTTAAAGCCATAAAACGAAAAACGGTTCCGGCCTCGCCACAATCAATCTCTTTTTTCTGAATCATAGCCGCTATAGCCATCTTCATATGGCGAACGTCATCACAATGAGAATTTCCAGATATTTTGATTTGCGGAAAGTAGCTTTGACTTAACAAAGCCCGATTGAGCAAAGATTTAGAAGCCGGAATTTCCCCTTTGAAGGAAAAACTTTTCATAAGGCTATCATTCTTCTTTGGCGCTCAACTTCGCCAACGATGGCTTGAACAGATTTTTCCTGTATTAAAAACTTTCCGGGTGATTTGAAAAAGATAAAGCGAATCTTTCCCGCTGCGTTTTTCTTTTTATCTGTTTTCAATCCCAAATCCAGATCTTTCAATTGCATCAGATGATCATGATAAACATTCATCGAAGGCAAATAGGACTCAACTTCCTCTTTAAAATTCAATTTTAAAATTTCTAAATGAAGTCCCCATTCGGTGGCAAAACGCAGCCCCAATAGGACAGCCTTTCCATGAGATACCTGTAACTGACTTTCAAATAGATGTCCTAGGGTATGTCCCAAGTTTAAGACATGTCTTAATCCCTTTTTCTCAAAAGGATCTTTACTGACGACTTTATATTTGGCCGCGATCAAATCTGGCAATAGCTTCCAACAGACTTTTTCATTCCATTTTGGCATTTTCGAAAATCTTTTCCAAAGTGGAAGACCATCAATCAAAGAAATCTTAAGAGCCTCACCTAAAGCTTCATCTAATCGCTGTGGCCCCTGGCCTTGGAGTAGCGTCTGACACATAATGATTTCAGAGGCTTGATAGAATGTTCCAATTTGATTTTTAAATCCACCAACATTCAATGCTGTTTTCCCACCATGACTGGAATCTATCGCCGAAAGCCAAGTGCTGGGAATCTGCACCAGCTCGACCCCGCGCTTTAATACACTGGCGACAAATCCCGAAAAATCACCAACAGAACCACCACCAACTGCGATGATTTGCAATGGCCCCTTTTCGATCTGGGTTGAAATTTTTAAAATATTTTCCATGTGCTTTGGAAAACTTGAAATCGCTTTCAAAGGTTCGCCCGCTTGAACGGGATATTGAAAATGAAATTGACCGATCCAATTTTTCAATGCCGGTTGTTCAAGCAAAATTTGATCAAAAATTAAAATAGATCTATTGGCTCCCAAACCTTTAGGATTGGGTAACTTTTTTGAAAACTTCAACTTCGGCTTCTTAAAACTGGGCATGATGACAGGCCACCAAATTTTTATGAGAAACTTCCTTGGAATTAACTTCAGCACCGAGTGGAGATGATCTTAATTGCGGACTTTGTTGTCGACAAATATCAGTAGCAAAAACGCATCTAGTATGAAAGCCACAGCCGCTTGGAGGATTTAATGGCGACGGAAGATCCACTGCCGACATTTCACTTGTCGCCTTGGCATTTTTCACCTGTGGTGCATTTGCAAGTGATGGCGTGCTCTCGAGTAACAATTGAGTGTACGGATGTTTTGGCGACTTGAAAATTTCGTCTCTGGTTCCGATTTCGACGATTTCACCCAGATACATCACTGCCACCCGATGAGCTAAAAAGCGAACCACACCTAAATCATGAGAAATAAAAAGAAAGCTGATCTTCTTTTGCTGCTGCAGATCCATTAATAGATTGAGCACTTGAGCCTGCACGGAAACATCTAAAGCCGACACAGGCTCATCGCAAACGATCACCTTGGGCTCGGTCACCAAGGCTCTGGCAATACCAACCCGTTGTCTTTGGCCACCACTGAGCATGTGGGGATATCGGGCTAAAATTTCAGGCCTCAACCCCACTTGTGCTGTGACTTCTTCTACCTTTTTTTGAATTTCAGTTTCGCTCACTTCTCGAATTCGTAAAGGCTCAGCAACAATATCGAAGATCTTTTTTCGAGGATTGATCGAAGAATAGGGATCCTGAAAAATCATCTGCACATAAGAAGGTAAATCTTTGGACTGAAGATCAGAAAGATTTTTCCCATCGACAACGACAGTGCCGGCTGTTGAATCTTCAATTTTCATCAAAACTTTTGCCAAAGTGGATTTACCACATCCAGATTCTCCAACTACGGCCAAGGTTTCAGACTGACCTAAATCAAGACTGACACCCCGAACGGCCTTGACCTCGATTGGCTTACGAAAGGCTCTAGGTAAAAAATAAGTCTTTTTTAAATTTTCGATTGTTAATAGAGCCATTATTTTTGCTCCATATTAGCTGGCAACTGCAGCGGTCGAAGACATCGAACTAAATGCAGATCTTTTGCGGAAGTATTCAAAATTGGAATCTGACCAATTTCACATTCGCTGTTTTTATAATTACATCTTGGGCTCAGCTGACAGCCACTAGGTCTGGCCGCCAAATTGGGAACCATTCCTGGAATCGTCGGCAACCTAAATTGTCGATCTTCATTGGCATAGATTCCTGGCAAACACTTAAGCAATCCCTCGGTATAAGGGTGTTGAGGCTGTTGAATAATCTGCGAAGACAAACCCTGTTCGACAATTTCGCCTGCGTACATCACCAACAAACGATCCGTATTTTGTGCAATGACACCAAGATCATGGGAAACCAAGATCAATGCCATCTTTCGTTCTTTGCGTAAATTTTGCAGCAAAGCCAAAATCTGTTTTTGAATTGTCACATCCAAAGCCGTCGTCGGCTCATCGGCTATCAACAATTTAGGATTGCAGGCAATCGCAATGGCAATCATCACTCGTTGGCTCATCCCACCAGATAATTCGTGCGGATAATTTTTCAAACGAGATTGAGGATCTGGAATTCCCACCTGCTGTAAAAGCTCAATCGAACGACTGCGAATTTGGCTGCTTGCCAATCCTTGATGAACTTTTAGAACTTCACCAATCTGATCCAATACCGTGAAACAAGGATTAAGGCTGGTCATAGGATCCTGAAAGATCATCGAAATTTCAGCACCCCTTAAGGCCAACTTTTCTTTTTCAGACATCTTCAAAATGTCACGAGTTCCATTTTTTGTTTGAAATAAAATTTCGCCACTTTCGATGATGGCATTGTTCGCCAACAAATCAAAAAGCGCCAAACTAGTAACACTTTTGCCAGATCCAGATTCACCCACAAACCCAAGAGATTCACCTTCATTGAGATTGAATTCAATTTGCCTTAAGGCCTTTACAATTCCGTGGGAAGTTGAAAACTGAATAGAAAGATTTTTAACCGACAACAAGCTCATGATCGCTTCACCTTAGGATCTAAAGCGTCTCGCAATCCATCCCCTAATAAATTAAAAGCAATCACAACAACCAAAATACAAAGCCCTGGTAAAGTGACCAAATAACTTGCGGACTCGATATAGGATCTTGCATCCGAAAGCATCGTTCCCCACTCGGGCGTTGGCGGCTGAGCGCCAAGACCTAAAAATCCCAATGCTGCTGCATTCAAAATTCCGTCGCTAAATCCGAAAGTCGCTTGAATCAACAATGGCGCCATACAGTTTGGCAATACGTTGATCACATAAATTCGAAACCAACTGGCTCCAAAACTGCGAGAGGCAATGACGTAGTTTTTTTTCTTTTCAACCAAAATAGATGCACGCACAATTCGAACAACATTGGGAAGATTGACGATCCCCACGGCGATGACCGTATTGATCAAACTTGGACCCAAAACTGCAACGACGACAATGGCTAACAAAATTGATGGCAACGCCATCAAAATGTCCATGGTCCGCATCACAACAGAATCAACCCATCCACCTAATGAGCCGGCTAACAATCCAAATAGAACACCCAACACGCAAGTGAATAAAACAACAAAAAATCCGATTCCTAAAGAAACGGGACTTCCGTAAATCAAGCGCGACAAAAGATCTCGGCCCAAATCATCGGTGCCTAGAATAAATTTTGCTTGATGTCCATCAGCCCAAAATGGCGGAAGTCGAAGCGAATCACTAAAAATTTCCGAAGGACTATATGGCGCTAAAAATGGCGAAAGAATGGCAATCACAACAAATACAAGCACCAACGCTAGCCCTAAGACCGCGCCCCTGTTTTGTTTAAATAGATACCAAAATTCTTTCACCGAAAATAATCCTTTAACTTACATTTCAATTTATTTAGTTTTCGTTCCGCATTTTTGGGTAAACCCAAAGATAAACGACATCGACAACCAAATTCACCATGACAATTAAAAATGCCAAATACAAAACTCCGCCCTGAATTACCGGATAATCCCGGGCTTCAACGGACTTTACTAACCAGCGGCCAATTCCTGGCCATGAAAAAATAGTTTCAGTGAGCACTGCTCCAGTTAAAAGAGAACCGACCAATAATCCAACAACCGTGACGATTGGGATCAAAGCATTTCGAAGTGCATGAATATAGACCACTCGAAAAGAACTAAGACCTTTTGCTTTTGCTGTGCGGACGTAGTCTTCGCCTAAAACTTCTAACAATGAAGATCTGGTCATTCGGGCCATGACCGCTAAGGGAATGGTACCCAAGACAACTGCAGGCAATACTAAATGTTTAAGCGCATCGAAAAAAGCATGAATGCCTTCGCTGGAAAACCAAGAGTCTATTAAAAGAAATCCGGTTTTAACTGGGATGTCATAGATCACATCGATTCGACCTGAAACTGGAAACCAACCCAAACCCACCGAAAAAAATATTACTAAAATTAATCCCCACCAAAAAATGGGCATCGAATATCCAACAAGGGAAATGCCTATCACCGAATAGTCCATGAAAGTATTACGTTTCACTGCCGCTAAAATTCCCATTGGAATTCCAAATAGCACTGACCAGATCAAAGCAACTGCTGAAAGCTCTAAAGTTGCGGGAAATCGAGACCAAAACTCTTCCGATACGGGACGGTTGGAAATCACCGAGTTTCCCATATCTCCACGAATCGCATTGCCCACAAAAATGAGGTACTGTTCTACAACTGGCTTGTCCAAACCAAACTTTGCACGCATTTCGGCAACCACTTGCGGATCGCCACCACGCTCACCCAACAAATTAACCACCGGATCACCCGGCACCAAACGAATCAAAGCGAACGCGATGACGCTCGCTCCGATTAAAGTTGGAATCACTAGCAAAAGTTTTTTAAGAAAACCTAAAAGCATTGACCTTCCACTATTTCAAATCAACAGCTTCGAATTGCTCAGTACCAAATGGATGGATCTTGTATCCAGTCACACCTTTTGCCATTGCTCGGTAGACACGAGCATGCGCCAAAGTCACCCAAGGAGCTTCGGCTTTAAATACCAACTGAGCTTTACGATAAAGTTCTGTTCGCTTTTTGGTATCTGCAGTTTGTTTTGCTTGTTGGATCAAATCATCAAAAGGCTTGTAACACCAACGAGCCACATTTGAACCAGCCTGAACAGCCGCACAACCCAAAAGTACGTTAAAGAAATTGTCTGGATCGCCATTGTCACCAGTCCAACCCAACTGAATCATTTGGTGCTCACCTTTTTTTGATTTCTCAAGGTAAGTTGGCCAATCATAAGTTTTGATCGAAACTTTGATACCAACCTTAGCAAGATCCGCTTGCATCATCTCACCCATTTTTTTACCAGCAGGGTTGTAAGGTCGCGAAACTGGCAAGGTCCACATTTCAGTTTCAAATCCATTTGCGTAACCGGCTTTTTTCAAAAGCTCTTTTGCTTTTTCTGGATTGTAGCTAAAATCTTTAACTCCATCATTGTATGACCAAATTGTCGGAGGAATTGGATTTTTAGCAATCGCTGCGCGGTTCATGTAAATCGCTTCGATATAAGACTTTCGATCTAAAGCATAGTTAATGGCTTCGCGAACTTCTTTTTTTACGAATGGACCTTTTTCAACGTTGAATGCTAGGTAGCCTACGTTTAGTCCTTCTTTTTCAAGAACCGTCAACTTATCCATCTTTTTCATAGCATCGATATCTTGAGGAGCTGGTTCCGCAACCAAATGACACTCGCCTGCTTTTAACTTTTGAAAACGCACAGAAGCATCTGGTGTAATAGCAAAAATCAAATTCTCGATTTTAGCTTTTCCCTTCCAATAAGTTTCATGTGCTGTGTAACGGATCAAAGTGTCCTTTTGATAGCTCTTAAATACAAACGGCCCGGTGCCGATAGGATTGGTATCCACCTTGTCGGGAGTTTTCGCCTTCATCATGGCGTCGGCGTACTCAGCAGACAAAATACTTGCAAAGTCCATAGCCATGTTGGCAATGAATGGAGCTTCTTGCTGACTTAGAACAAATTCAACAGTCAGATCATCTTTCTTGTTGATGCTCTTGATGATTTTTCTCATCTCCATGCCATCAAAATATTCATAAGTTCCACCGGAAACTTTAGAATATGGATGGTTAGGATCTTTTTGACGATTGAATGAGAACAATACATCGTCAGCATTGAAATCCCGAGTTGGCTTAAACGCGTCTGTACTGTGAAACTTAACACCCTTGCGCAATTTGAAAGTGTAAGTCAGACCATCTTTTGAAACTGTCCATTTTTCTGCAAGACCAGGCACAACTTCAGTTGACCCCTGCTTGAACTCAACCAGCGTGTTATAAACAGTGTGAGAACTTGCATTAAAGGTTGGACCGTCTGTTGCCAATTGCGGATTGAAGGTGCTTGGGCTTCCTTCAGAACAATAAACAAAAGTCTTAGCAGCGTGAGCCGAAAAACCAATAGTTCCAATGATCAAAGTAGTTAAAATTGCGGCCACGTTTTGCAAGCCTGCTTTCATATGGTCTCCTGTTTAAATCTTGTATTTCATTTTAATATTAAAAAGTACCGTATAGGTGTACCAAAACTATCGCCAATGGCAACGGCGCAGTCGTCGTAAAGCCGCGTTAGAACTAGAAAAATTTGGGAGAGCCCCCTAAACATGGTAGGATTTTTTGATGATCAATTGGATGGACCTTTTAAACCCCTGGATTTTGACTGTTTTAGCCGCCGGAATCTTGCTGGTGGTTAAATCCCCCCTTGAAAAACTTGGGTTCCCTAGATCTTTAGAGTTATCTATTGCAACCATTTTAGGGCTCGTTTTCCTTTTTCATTTTAGTATTGTGGTCATCATGCCCCTGATCGATTCTCAAGATCTGGCAAATGGCCCATGCTCAGACAGCTCAGTAACCCGGACGTGTTACGCAATGTCTGCCGATAATTGCCAAACGGCTTGGTCCTATTATGAAAAGGAATGCAAAGAAGAGACTCTAAAGAATCTAAATCCCAAAAGAGCGACTTCATTGATGGGAGCAACAGTTAAAGATTGCGTCTATAAAAAGATGGACCGCTCATTTCGCTCAACACGCAGGACCGTTTCGGATCAAAACAGCTGTGGTGATTTTTTCTCTAAATTGGACCAGCCGACGCCTTAACTTTTATTAAGAACTCACTCCATCTGTCCGGAGTGTTCAAGTTCATCAACACCAATTCATCTTGAACTTCGATTAATTTGGTTTTTTCCAAGTATCCCTGCAAGAACTCATCAAGCCGAATGCCCAATTCGCTCAATTTTGGCAACAAGTCAGATGAAAGCCAAACCGGATGTCCCGTTTTCCCCGATAGAGTAGGTTTCTGTACCAAAATTCCCTTTTTTTCTTCCGGCGCTAATTCACGTAAGATTTTTGCTTTAATAGGCACATCCACCGGTGAAATAAAACAGCCCTGCGCAGCCAAATCTTGGTTTTTCAATTTACTTAGGGCCAAAACGATCGAGTCCGAAGGTTTCGAATCTGAATTGGCGTTTTCCACCACCTGCACATCTGAAAAATTCTCTAAATGCTTTTGAAATTGAGCCAGCTCTAGAGTCGAAACCACAAGGTAGATCTTGCTGACCACCTGGCTTTTTTGAATTTCTTCAATTTGTTTTATAATCCACGGTTTGCCATAAAAATCCAGAAAGGCCTTACTTTGTCCCATTCTAGAAGACTTTCCAGCGGCCAAAAGGATAAAGTTAGACTTCATAAAATTTCTGAATCAATTCGGCGGCAATGCTAATAGCAACTTCTTTGGGAGCTTTACCACCAATTGGCAGTCCAACTGGGCACTTTAACTTTTGTAAAGTTTTAGGATCGAACTCTTTTTGTAAAAATCTAGATTCAAATCTGCGCTTTTTAGTTTGCGATCCAATCAATCCTAAATACTTCAAATCTAAGAGAAGTAATTTCTCAACAATTTGTTCATCCAATTCATGATCGTGGGTCATCACCAAACAAAAATCAGTTTTTGAATCAAAAGTATGTTTTTCGATCCAAAGCAATGGATCCATATCCACTGTCTGCGCCGATTGCTGTGAAGCCGATCTAGCCAATTCCAACCAATCTTTTCTTTGATCAATTACCGTGATACCAAATTCGGTTCCACGCATCACTTCCAGCAAAGACTGGGTGACATGGCCTGCGCCAAAAATAACTAATTTTGCCTTGGATTGAACCAACTCAAAAAACAACTCAACCGCACCACCACAGCATTGCTCAGCCACCGCACTTAAGGGAACTGACATTTTTTTAGAAGTGATATTGGATTGCAACATCTCTCGAGCATTTTGCAGAGCTATCCACTCTAAATTTCCGCCACCAATCGTGCCGAAAAGATCTCTGTCAGTGACCACCATTTTAGTTCCTGCCTCGCGTGGCGATGAACCCTTGGTGTCCACAATCGTAACCAGGACGGCAGTGATTCCGGCTTTTTGAAGCTCGGCAAGCTTAGCAAACATCAGTAGAAATACTTTCCCGGCACATGACTGAAACGATGAATCATCTGCTCGGCTACTCGACCTGCCACTGACTTTCGATATCGAGCTGTTGACCGGATGTCGTCAATTGGACGAATTGAATTTTCAAAATTTTGAATCACTTGGTCCAATCGCAGATGAGTGATTTTTTGCCCTCGTAAACTTTTTTCGAGCTCCAGAGCTCGCATGGGCATCGGCCCAACTGATGCCAGACCAATTTGAATTTCTTGGATGACTTCATTTTGGACTAGGGCCGCAGCCGAAACCGCAATTTTTGAAATCGATTGAAAAGCTCGGGTGCCCACTTTTCGATAATAGTGATGGGTCCACTGTTTTTTTGGAATCATTATTGCCGAAATCAATTCGTCTTTTTGAAGTTCTGATTTTTTGTAGTCCAAATGAAATTGAGCATAATCGACAACTCGGTTTCCTCGAGCTGAAACCAGCTCAATTTTCGCGCCATAAGCCAACAAGCTTGGCGGAGTGTCCGCTGCCGGGCTTGCGTTGGCAATATTTCCACCGATGGTTCCACGATTTTGAATGGCTTTAGCGCCCGTCACCCAACCAGAGCGAACCAACAAAGGAAAATGCTCTTGAATTTCAGCATTGGCTTGAATTTCTGCATAAGTCGCAAGTGCACCAATTCGGATTTGCTGGCCATCAACTTTGATGCCCTTAAGTTCATTGTGATTCAAAATATTTAAAAACTGAGTTTGCTTCAATTTTCCAGATTCAAAGAGAACCATCAAATCGGTGCCCCCTGCAAAGGGCTGCCACTGACCTGGATGATTTGTAAGGCAATTCAAAGTCTCGGTTAAGGTTGGATAGGTTTTCAATTCGAAACCTGGTACAAATCCTTTCATAATTTCCCCGCTGCCTTTTGAGCTGCCTTTTGAACTGCCTTTTGAACTGAATCAAAAATTTTCATGTAACCCGTGCAGCGACACAAATTTCCACCTAGGCCCTCTTTAATATCTTGCAAACTTGGTTGGGGATTTTTTTCCAACAAAGCGGTAGAGGCCACAATCATCCCCGGCGTGCAAATGCCACATTGTGCCCCGCCACATTCTAAAAAACATTGCTGTAAGACTTGTACCTTGGGGTCGTTAGAAATTCCTTCGATGGTTTTGATCTCACGATTTCGAACTTGCTCAATCGGAACCAAGCAGGAGTTCACCACTTGACCATCTAAAAATACGGAACAGGCTCCACACTCGCCTTCGCCGCAACCTTCTTTGGTTCCGGTCAAATGCAAATTTTCTCGCAGAACATCCAAAAGCCTAGTCATAGAATGGGCTTTCACTTGAACTTTCTTTCCATTCACTTGAAATTCAATTTCATTAGATTGGCCGAGCGTTTGATTAGGCATTACGATGCTCCCACTTTTCAAATAAATCCTCTGGCAACATTGGAATCGAATTCACTTCCAATTGCGTGGCCACATTGACCGCATTTAAAATGGCTGGCGCCGGACCATCCATCGGCAATTCACCAATTCCTTTGGCCCCCGAAGGTCCATACTGATAGGGGCTTTCATCAAAGAAAACCCGAATTGAAGGCAAATCCGCACTGGTAGGCATAATGTAATTGGTCATTTGTCCGTTCATCATCCGGCCATTTTTCCAAACGACTTTTTCGTAAAGTGCGTAACCAATTCCTTGTGCCACTCCACCCTCTATTTGTCCCGCTGCCATGACTGGATTCATAACTTTTCCGATTTCTTGAAGCGCGACAAAATCCTGCACTTTCGTTTCCATTGTGACCATATCCACTTCGACATCAGCAACATAAACTGCCCAGGCATATGAGCCATAGGCCTCGCCTTGATATTTAACATCGTCCCAATGAATATTTGGCGGGGCTTGATAATCGACGATGATTTTTAATTCACCATGGTCCGCATGATATTTTTGGCAGGCTTTGGTCAAATCGATTTCTGAATATTGAGTTCCCAAATATTTTTCTTGCTGCAAAGTTTGGCGCAAACCAATAGCAGCACTTTCCACAAGTTTTCCCACAACCATTGTTGTTCTAGAAGCCACCGTCGGACCCGAGTTCGGAACATAGGCTGTGTCCGGTTGAAAAACTTCGACAGATTCAACACTGACATTTAAAGCATCCGCTGCGATTTGAGAAAAAATCGTATTAGTGCCTTGGCCAATTTCAGTAGAGGCCGCCAGCACTTGAACCTTACCGTTGGACGTGGTTCGCATTCCCACTTTGGAAGCCAAATATTTTTCACCAGAGCCTGTAAAACCACAACCGTGAAAGAAAGTGGCAAAACCGATTCCTTTTTTGAGATCGCGATTTTTGCTGTTAAAATCTAAGTACTCTTTCAGCTTTTTTTGGTAGTCCGCTTTTTCCAAAGCCTTATCCAAAAGTTGATTCATATCCACATGGTCTTTCACAACTTGCCCTGTGGCCGTCGTCATACCGTCTTTCAGAAAATTTCTGCGACGAAATTCGACGACCGAAAGTCCCAACTGCTCTGCGCATTTGTCCAAATGTCGCTCAAGAGCAAATAAACTTTGTGGCGCACCAAATCCGCGAAAAGCTCCATGCGGAGGATGATTGGTGGCCACAGCTTTTGCGCTGACTCGAACATTTTCACAAAAATACGGACCCGCCGAGTGGATGGTTCCGCGAGACAAAACTACAGATGACAAGGTCGCATAGGCTCCACCGTCGATCACAAAATCAATATCCATGGCCAAAATTTTTCCATCTTTTGACAAGGCCGTTTTGTGTCTGGTGCGCGAAGGATGTCGCTTGGTAGTGGCAGTCATGTCTTCGGTGCGATCATAAATCATTTTCACCGACTGACCTGACTTCCAAGCCAATAAAGCGGCGTGCCCCGCTAAGATCGAGGGATATTCTTCTTTGCCGCCAAAACCACCACCAGTTTCGGTCTGAATGATTCGAATTTTTTCTTCTGGCAGATTGAAAAGTGGCAACAGCGCTTTGTGAACGTAATAAGGACATTGCATAGATCCCCAGACGGTGACTCCGTCAGTGGGATTGGCCTGAGCGATCATGCCGTTGGTTTCAATATAAAGTTGCTCTTGGGCTCCGGTGAAATATTCGCCCTCGACAATCTTATATGCTGAACTCCAAGCCGATTCGACATTTCCTTTTTCCAAAAGATAAGATTTAAAAATATTGTCTTGGCCCCAAATCAATTCTTTTTTTGTAAGCGAATCATCCATCGAAAAAATTGGCGGCAAGTCATCAAATTGGATTTTTACTAAGGATCTAGCTTTTTCAGCAATGTACTTATCGGCATGAGCCAAAAGTAAAATAGGCTCTTCGGGATGATTGACCACTTGGTCAGCCAGAAAAGGCTGATCTTGTAAAATCAAAGCGACGTAGTTTTTCCCCGGGATGTCTTTTGCCTGAACAACTGTGATTTGCTCCCAAGGAACTCCGTCTAGAAATTCAATTTTCTTAATTTTTGCTCGCGGCACTGTCGAGCGAACTGTCACTCCATACAATCCATTAAAAGGCACATCATCAATGTACTCGGCCTGACCCGTTAATTTTCTTTTTCCTTCACGTCTTAAGATCGACTGACCAACGGCCATTATGAAATTCTCCAATCGATTGGATTTTGACCTTTTTGAGTCAGGTAGTGGTTGATCTTAGAAAAAGGTTTTGTGCCAAAAAAACCTCGATGAGCCGAAAGTGGCGATGGATGCGGGGCCTCGAGAACAAAATGTTTTTCTCGATCAATGATGGCTCCTTTTTTTTGCGCGTAACTTCCCCACAAAACAAAAACCAAACCTTCCCGCTCATCATTTAATTTTTTAATAACAGCATCTGTAAACTGCTCCCAGCCGCGACCTTGATGAGAAGCTGCCTTATCTTGCTCGACTGTGAGCACGCTGTTCAAAAGCAAAACTCCTTGTTTGGACCAACTGTCCAAACATCCGTGCTCGGGAATATCCACACCAACGTCATCTGTAAGTTCTTTAAAGATATTTCGAAGCGAGGGCGGAAAGCGAACGCCTTTTTGCACTGAAAAACAAAGACCGTGGGCCTGGCCTGGACCATGATAGGGATCCTGCCCCAAAATCACCACTCGAACTTTTTCAAATGGAGTGGCATTGAAGGCATTGAAATATTGATCCCCACCAGGAAAAACAACCTTACCTTTTTGCTCTTCGCTTTTTAGAAAAGTCTGAAGGTCCTGCATATAAGTTTTTTCAAACTCAGGTGTTAATTTTTGCTTCCAAGAGGGTTCAATTTTTATTTCATGCATAATTGTTTTTTATGGCAAATTATTGGACCAAAATCGACTGCAAAATTGCACTGTCTCGATTTGACACAGAACCTCTCAAAACCTTGATATTACAGATTAACTCGACTTAACCAGACCATTAAGAAAATTCAAATCTAGACCATACTTGACCTGTTATCTTGGGCCACCCATGTTATCCTTAAAGAAGGCAAATAATGCCTAAAAACAGCTCCTAGAGCCGAAAGGAGGCCTTCATGAAGACCCCCTTAAATAGCAGATTAGACCTTGAGAACGTCAGTCCCGAGGTTAAGTCTTATATTTATCAAACGATCTCAGAATTTGAGCCGTTTTCGACTCCCGAAACGGTCATCGCCGTTCTTGCAAAAGACCCTCTTAAGTTGATCACTCAACTTGAGGCTGATGGCGTCAATTATGACCGGACACAGCTCAAGAAAATGTACCGCATTTCGATTTCTTTGACCGAAGAAGGAGCAAAGATCGAAGAAGAAGGTTTACATGAGGATATCTATGAAGCGATTCGAATCGCAAAAGATAAACTTTTGAAAGCCTTGACCGAAATTCAGGACGATGTCATCAGCAATCAAGATCGCCACATGCAGATCAATGAGGCTTTGGCTGGTGGTTCAGTTCACTGATGGCTTGGCACCACTGAATTTAAAATCTTTCAAAATTGACTTCAAAAAGGGCTCCATCTCGGGCCCTTTTTCTTTTTGGTAGGTAAAGGTCAGCACCCAAATATCTTGATTTTTTTTAAAACAAAAACTTTGCTGCTTCACTGCTGTCTTCATTTTCTTATTGGTCACATCGTATTCACCCAATGAACCACTTTCCATCAAAGCCGACTGCACTTGTTCTGGCGCCATTTTTTGTTGGCTGACCGGTAGCAAATTCTTAAGGCCGCGCGAGTTTTCGATCTCTTTCATAAACTCGGGGCAGGTTTTTGTTTGCTGCTGAGCCTTCATCGCAATTACTGAAGCCAATTTTTTGGGATGAATGGCCTCGAAGCATCCTGGTGGCTTAACCTTATCTGAATACTTAACCAACCAATCTGCCGGAGGAGTTAAGTTCACTCCGCAAGAGTCTTTTGCAAACGCTCCGGAAGACGACATAAATAAAATGAAAATAGTAAGAAAAAATTGAACCATAGTTTCAAAAGGCTAACAGAATTGACCCTGAATTAGCAATTGCCCAGGTCAGTTCTGGTCTTGCTTATTAATTAGGCTTATGGAGTAATTAAATGACTCGATTACCTGAAACCAAAAAACAGGAGCTTTTATGAAAATCACCACTATCGTTTCGATTTTATTTTTTTCAATTTTTGCAAAGGCCGCATTTGATGTCGGATCCATTGCACCCACCATCGAATTGCCAATTTTAAATCAAGGCATTGAATCCTCTGTTGCCATCAACAAAGCATCACCTGGCCAAAAAGTCGTCTTAGAGTTTTTCGCAACTGGATGCTCTTCATGTGAAGAAAATATGGCAAACGTCAGAAATTTTTCGGCTGAATTTGCAGGAAAAGCGGTGTTTCGCTTAGTCGGCGTGGATCGACAGGAGCAATTGACCAGAGATTTTGCCAAAGAGAATCCAGATTTCATCGTCGCAGTCGACTCAAAACGACAAGCCAAAAGAGCTTATGAAATCCAGTCGACTCCGACCACATTTATCATTAGCGAAGACAATAAAGTTCTTTTTATCGGATTGAATACCTGGACCGAAAGCGAAAAAAACATTATGCGAGAAATCCTATCTAAATAATGAAAGTCGTTTTTAGGGTAGCCTCCCTATTGGCTCTTAGTCTTTTGATCTCTTGCATCTCAGCTGAAAAAGCACAAGAGATCGATCGATCCTATTTAAATCAACCACAGGCTGATTTGAAATCAGACATTCATGCGATCAATTCGCCTTTGACTGGACTTAGAACCTCGGCATTGGGGGCATCATCATGCTCGCTTTGCGCAAAATAGCTTTTTCATTCTTGGCTTTGGGTACGGCCTCTGCAATTTCAGAATTTTCATTTGCATCCGCCGGCTCCGTCAAAACCAGCTTGGACCTGAATCAAAATCAAGGAAATGCGTCTTCTCTCAATCAAGAGTCTTCAGCGACCACAGCCGGAAAGTCTCAAAGCATTGAGATTTCTTCACCGACTCTAAAAAAATATTGGACTGTATTGGCGACGGTTAAAATGACTACTTTGGACAGCAGCCAATTGGATGTTAAAAGTGCCAGCGGCAAAGACGTCCACTTAGATGAATCCAAAAACCAGACGACTACAGTTGGAACCGGTGGATTCACTTTTTCGAACGGGACCTATCAATCGACATTAAAATATGGAAGCAGTTTAGACTCGAGTCTTTTCCAAACTCGAAATTTAACATTTGAAAATAATTATAATTTAAACTCACAAACCACCTCATTAGGCTTGCTGTTCTCTAAAGCAGAAAACGACCGGCCCGAAAACTATTTTTTCGACAACTATTTCAGCGACGGCTCATTGAACTGGAAACCTCGGCCGACTCGAGTCACCAAAAATAAATGGCAAGGCTCTGTGGACCAACTTTGGAACGACAACTATAAAACTAGAACAGAGCTATTTTATTTGGAAAGAAATCAAGTACGCCCTCAGTCAGCTGGTTTGATCTTTAAAAACAGCTACTCTTTCAATTCCCGACAAATCGGCCGAGTCGACCTGGGCACAGCCGCTGACGACAAAAGCCAAGATCTTTTAGATGAGCGCGGCTATTTTCAGATGAACTGGATCGAATCTTCTTGGACTCAAGCCATCAATTTCAATCTTTGGTGCTCAGCCTCTTATGGGGTCATACAAGAAATCGAATCTGAACCAAGATTAAGTAAAAAAACTCAAACGGGCTCAGACGTCTACGGATTGAAACTGAAATATTTCGGCAAGGCATGGACCGCCGATATCAAGTGGGAGTCCTTAGAAAGTAATACCAACTTTAGATCACAGCAATTCAATGGAGCTCTTGAATGGGAAATTTGATTTTTCTGGCCTTAGCTTCACTTTTGATGATTTCTTGCGGAAAAAACATGCCAGCCGTTTTAGATCAGGGCACTTTACCAGGAAACAATAAACCATTTGGTGAAATTAAAACCTATCTAGAAGGCAATTTAGAAATTGTCGATCAGCCAAACCTCAATTTAGATGCAAACTTCAATAAACCTATTGTGATGATTTTTTCCCAAGACACCTGCGTGGTCTGTCGAGGCGAAGCCAAAATGCTGTCCACCAAGTTCAATGAACTCCATGGAATTCCAAAAAATATCGAACTTGTCACCATACTGATCGGCAGCACCATCGAAGATGCTCAAGACTTTAAATCAGAACTGGGCATTCAGTGGAAGATTGGTTCCCAGGATGGAGATGCTCTTTTCAGAAAATTTTGTCCTGAACTTAAAGTTCCTTGCGTTATGGCTCAAACGCCTAGTGACGGAATTGTATTTCGTAAATTGGGCGAAGTTGGCATTGAAGAACTAGAAAAATATACAGGAGCATGGATTTATGAATAAGTTTTTTGCAACATTCGCTTTTATCAGCCTGTTCAGTAATATTTCATTTGCAAGTCAGATTTCATTCGAAGACCTTTCAAAATTGCAAAGCTTAGATTCAAAACCCTACGCAGCTCAAAGTGGAAAAACATTGAAGCTCGTCTATTTTTGGGCGACTTGGTGCCCAGACTGCAAACAGAAAATGAAAAGTGAACTCCCCGAGGTCGCCACAAATCCGGATTTTGACTTTCTTTTTGTAAATACCGAAAAAGATTTAGAACTAATCAAAAATTTTGTGGCCAAAGAAGAAGTCAAATTTTCTGTTTTCACCGATTTTGACAAATCGGTTAGAAAATCTTTGAAAGTATTTTCAGTTCCCCAGTGGGCCTTATTAAAAAGAACCACTTCAGGCTATGAAGTTCTAAATACTGAAGCTGGATTTGACTATGGCAAAGTCAAATCGCTGGTTGCCAACAACAAAGGAAACTAAACATATGAGTCTTGCCTTCCTAGCCTCTAGCTTCGGTGCAGGTTTTTTGGTTTCACTAAGCCCCTGTTGCTTTCCGATGATTCCGATTATTTTGGGATACTTTGGAACTCAAGCTGGTAATGGTAAAAAAGGACACATCTTAGCTTTCTTTATCGGCAAAGTGATTGCGTTCACGGCGCTGGGTTTTATAGCCGTAAAATTGGGGGAAGTGTTCGGATTTAGTTCTCAATCGCCGTCTGTTTTAATTGGAACCGGCGTGATCCTACTCACCTTTGGAACATTTTCTTTATTGAGTTTTCTTCCCTCAGTCTTTTCAAAATGGAACAAGGTCGCTCGAAAATTTGAAGGCGAAGGAGCCTCTTTGACCGCAGCCCTGTTCTTAGGGATCAGCACGGCACTTCTGTCCTCGCCGTGCTCAACTCCGATTTTAGGAACTATTTTACTTTCAGTGGCGAACGAGGGAAGCCTTTTAGAAGGTGGACTTTCAATGGTCAGCTTTGCATTGGGCGCAGCATTCATATTTTTGATTGCGGGTTTTGGCTTAGTCAGTATTCATTCGCTACCAAAGCGAGGCCCTTGGATGAAGAATATTCATCGTGTGGGCTCGGTAATGGTGTTAGGCACTGGGCTTTTCTATTTCAGTAAGGGCTTACTCGCCCTTATTTAGAACATTCATCAAATAAGGTGTAAATAAACTCATTTCCAGTTTCTTAGGGCTGTAAGATTCAACTTTGTATTTAGCGTAAAATTCTGGATGAGTTTCTTTCGTGGCCATAATTTTCATGTAGATTTCCATATACCTGGCCTGCTGGGCCACCAAATATTCATTTAAGATCTTTTGACTTAAAGAATCTTGCGCCTGCCGAGCGATTCGCAAAACTTTTCCCTGTCCGTAAGTTGAATCCGCCCACGCTTTGAACAATTCATCCTGAACATACTTTTTCTCGAGCTGACCTGAGGTGTGCACAGTTTGATTGTCCCTGCTAACCTGATCAGTCAATTGTTTCACCTGTGACATCTCTACACCAGCCACTGCTAAAAGTTCCCGCAACACGACGTTGTTTCCTTTCGCATCCACATGCTCAAAAAGGTAATGACCAATTCCTGGCTCAATCGTCACTGTTGCATTTTTCAAAACTTCTTTTAATGGAACAGAAATATCATAAGTATTTTCACCAATTGGCAAAAATGTTTCCTTATCAATTGGAGCCGGGACATATTCCTCGCGATTTCCACTTAAAATTCGCACTTTCAAATTTGGATTGACCACAGTTGGATCTGCCAATTTCTTTTTAGACCAAAGAAATTGAGGCGACATAGTTCCAGCCCATGTTCCACCGGCCTCATTTTCAGCGACGGCTCCACCAAATTTCATTTTGGTTGTGTAATTCTGGTACCAAGAATCTAAAGTTTTGTTAAAAGAGGCTGGAGAAAGAGCGACGATTCCATCCACCAACTTAGGATATCTTGCTGCAAATTCTAAAATCACATCTGGTCCGAACGAGTGACCTGCTAGGTAGATTGGCTTTCCAGATTTTTTAGCCTCCATCACAATGCTTTTCAAATTTTCCATAAAATAGTTGGCGTCATTCATTTTAGGATTTCGCGAGCCATTCGAGTGAAAAGGCATATCGATTGAAATCGATGCAAAACCCAATTTCGCCAATGTGTTCATGTTCGCCACGAAGTTTTTTCCGCCAGATTTCATGGTTCCAGAACCGTGGGCAAAAATGTAGACGGCCCTAGCATCGGGATCCACTAAAGGAATTCGACCTTGAGCATCTGGCAAACCCGTACCTGTGAAATAAACTTGAGTGTCCCAAACTTTTGAAAAGAAAGTTTTGACCAAACCAAGGCTCTCGGATCGCTGCAAGGCTTGGATAATCGAGCGATCGTCTTTCCAATCGACCTTTTGCTGACCGACGACCCGCTTAAAGCCAGCGTGATGTGCTTGGGCACAAAGCATCCCCGAGGCCTGGGCAAAGTTCGGCAAAGCGGTGGCTAATAGTTGTACAGTCAATAAAGCTGGAATCAATTGAGAGCGGTTCATAAATCCTCCGTTATATTCGTCAGGATTTAATAGTTCAAATTGAATGCCGATTTTCTGCTACTAATTTGATTGAGGGGTAGGGCTCTACAAAATCTCAAGTTGATGTCCCCTTCTGAAAACTACTGACTCGCTCGGCTTTGATATTGATCAAAGCGCCCTTTCGCTCAACCGTTCCACAGACGTGCAAGAACGTGCTTTTGTAAATCGCCAAACGATGTCGCTCGTAAACTGTATTTGGAATCACAATATTCATAAAATTAAATTCGTCTTCTAAGGTGATAAAACACATTCCTTTTGCTGTCGGTGGTCTTTGCACCACGCTGACCAAACCTGCCAGTCGCACCTTTTGTTTGTTCTTGAAATTTGGCAATTGTGAGCCGTTCGAAAAGGGCACCAGTTTTTGTTCTCGATAGTCTGAACTCATCTGTTCAATCATCGAACGCATCACTTTCAATGGGTGAAGGTCCAATGAAAATCCTTTGTGTTGATATTCCCGTTGGACCCTTTGCCAATTGCTTTCAAAAGGAATTAATTCTTCTGATTCCTCTTTTTCTAATTCTGAATCTGTTTCGCTCGCCGTCGTTGCTTGAAAATTTTCCCGAGGATTTCCCCACAGAAAACTTTGTGGGTCTAAAGACAAAGATTCAATTTTCCACAAAAGCTCTCGCACGTTCGCATGAAAGCACTGAAAGGCTTCTGCCGCCGCTAATTTTAATAGCACCATTTTGGGAGCCTTGGTTCTTTGAATGAAATCTTCTAAGCTTAAGAATGGTCCATTTTGATCTCTTTCTTCAGAAATTTTTTTTAGCTGTGTCGAGCTGACGCCTGCGATGGCGCAAAAACCAACTCGGACCGCGTGTTGATGTTTGGAATCTGGCTCAGCCTCTAAGGTGAAATCATATTCGGATTTCTGTACGTCCAGGTTTTTAAAGATCACTCCATTTTTTTGCGCTTCTGAAATTAAAACTCGGGGCGAGTAAAATCCCATGGGCTGGCTGTTTAGCAAGGCACAAACAAAAATATCTGGATGATGGCATTTGATAAAACTAGAGGCATAGGTCAAAAGCGCAAAGCTTGCCGCATGACTTTCTGGAAATCCATAGTTGGCAAAGCCTTCGATGGTTTTATAAATTTGTTCGGCGTAACCGTCTTCAACCCCATGCTTTTTCATGCCGGTCATAATTCGGTCGCGGACTCCGTCCATGGTTCCCCGCTTTCGCCAAGAGTCCGACATGATTCTGCGAAGCTCATCTGCTTCACCTGGCGAAAAACCTGCGACTGCGACCACGACTCGCATCACTTGCTCTTGAAAAATGGGGACTCCGCAGGTTTTTTTTAAAATGGGCTCTAGATCTGGATGAGCGTAGATGACTTTTTCTTGATTTTGCCGCCGCTTTAAAAATGGATGAACCATTCCCCCTTGTAAAGGACCGGGCCTGACCAATGCGACCTCGATGACAAGATCGTAAAAGCATCTTGGCTTTAAGCGCGGCAGGGTCTGCATTTGCGCTCGGGATTCGATTTGAAAAACTCCGACCGTTTCAGCTCGACAGGCCATTTCGTAGGTGGCTGCATCTTCTTGTGGAATGGTTTTCAGATTGTAATCAATCCCCTTATGTTTTTGAAAAAGATCAAAACATTTTCGCAAAGCCGTCAACATTCCCAAGGAAAGAACATCGATCTTCATGAGTTTTAAAAAATTCACATCGTCTTTGTTCCATTGAATCACGTAGCGACCCTGCATGCTGGCCTTTTCCACTGGCACCATTTCATGAATGGGATCTTGGGTGATCAAGAAACCACCGGTGTGAATTCCCAAATGACGAGGAAAGCCCCGTAGCTCCTGAGTCATTTGCAGCATAAACTTCCAGTTCTGTTCGCTGATTTGATATTTTTCCCAAATCTTCGGTTCTTCAATTAACCTTGAAACCCCGTCCCGACCCATGTGCTTGACCAGGGCGTTGATGGTTTTTAAGGGCACACCAAAAACTTTAGCAGTTTCCCTTAAAGCCATTTTCGAGCGATAGCGAATCACCGTGCAAACCATGGCCGCATGGGTTTCGCCATACTTTTGATAGATGTGTTGAATCACTTCTTCGCGGCGTTCGTGTTCAAAATCAATATCAATATCCGGTGGTTCAGCTCTTTCCCTGGAAATAAATCTTTCAAACAACAAACCCATCTGCACCGGATTGATGGCGGTCAGTCCAAGCACATAACACACCACCGAGTTCGCAGCCGACCCCCGTCCTTGAAATAAAATATTTTGTTGTTTGGCGAACTGACAAATTTCATACAAGGTCAAAAAATAGTCTTCGTATTCAAGATCTTCGATGATCCTGAGCTCGTGCTCGATCATTTCAAATGTGGCTGTTGGTCTATCTGTGGATTTGTCTGTAATTCCTTGAAGGACAAGATGTCTTAAATATTGGGCCGAGTTCATTTTGTCTGGCAAATTGGCCCTTGGGTAGCGGTAGCGAATTTCATCTAGCTTAAATTCAAGTCGTTTTGAAATTTCACAAGTCACACCCAGCAAATCCAAGCGATCTTTCCAAAGTTCGCGAAGTTCGTCTAAGGGCTTAAGATGACGCTCACAATTTTGGGCCAAAATATTTTTAGCCTGATCGATGGTTTTGTGATGTTGAATACAAGTTAAAACATCAAATAAAGGTTTTCGTTCCGGCACGTGCATTAAGGGCCGATTGGTCGCAAATAACTGCGCTTCCCATTCATTTTCCAATCTTAATGCAAACTTGTAATACTCTCTGGATTCCCAGGTCAGGTCGCGCCAGACCGGAATATAAAGTCGATCACCAAATTTTTTCTGCAACTTTAAAAAATGTTCGATCGTAAAGGGCGGAATTAAAAAACAAAGCAGCTGATCCTGATCTAATAGATTTTCAATTGAGATTTTCGAGTAGCCCTTGCCGACTTCTCGTTTACCGATAGTCAAAAGCCGACAAAGCTGAGTGTAACCCAATTTATTCATCGGCAATACACACACAGAAACTTCGTCTGTCAAAGTGAGCTCTGTTCCGATCGAGTATCGAAAGTCTTCTTGCACCAAGATAGATGCCGAAAAAAGCGAAGGTGAAGTGGCCGCTTTGTATCCGCGAGCCACTCCGTAAAGACCATTAAGATCACAGACCGCAATGCCCTGGTAGTTGAGCCGCAGGGCCTGCTCTACCATTTCCTCGGGACTTGAGGCCGCTTGCAAGAACGAGAAATTTGTTCGAGCCATCAGCTCGACAAAACCCAGTTCAGTCGAAATAGCCTTGCAAATAATACTTTTCAGTTTGCAGCTCCTGATAAACCCAAAGCAACTGACCCTCGCCCGAAACAGCAAAATAGTAATCTCGCTCTTTCGCTTTCTTCCACCACGAAGATTGAATTCGTTCTATAGGAAATCGAGTCAGCATTTTTATTTTGCTGAGCATCGCTTTTGACAACGCCATCGGCTGCTTCAACAACAACGAAGGCCTTGGGCTGTCAGCAAGTCCTTTGGCATAGACCGATTTCACTTGCACTGCGGATCCTTGCCATTCGACTAAGTCTTTTGGCGAAAAATCTTTGGGCCAGTTGCTTTGTAGACTGAAACTTTCTTCTGGCATATGGCTGGGTTCGATTTGCAAAAAACCCATCTCGATGTCAGCTTGTTTTGCAAAGCTGATCAACCGTCGCCATCGATCCTCGGTTGTGTCCCTGGGTTCAAAAAAATCCATCTGCTGGACATTTTCCGGGGCATCATAAATAAAAATTTCCACTTCACGAATCGGATTTTGCAAATCCATCTTTTCAATTTTTTTATAAAGTAGATCTTTAAATAGTATTAGATCTCGACTGGGACTTGTGGGTTCAATCGATATCACATGTTTTTTATCCGAATATTCACAAAACAAAGTGATCTGCATTTTTAGTGCAAACCGAGCTAAGCCATCTAATCTTAAAAAAAGGTACTGCATTTGCGGTCGTATCATTTCCAACAACGACTGAATCTGCGAAACAGGATCGTCAAAATAGACGTACTCCATCAAAGGATCTTGAGGATTTAACGGCGAGACCACCTGAAAGTCTAAGCCATGAATTCTTTTCCACAGTAATACACCGACTTCTCCCCAACGTTCGCGAAATGAAGCCTGTTGAAAATGTAAAAGGTCTTCCATCCAATCCATTCCCAGGCTTTGAAAGACTTGGGCAATGTGATCGACTGGTCTTTTTTGTCTCCAAGGATCCAAACCTTCCATTTCTACAATGGCAGAAACCGGAAGCCTTGAAATCATTTTAAAATCTTCTCCACTTTTCGTAATTTCAAATGGCCGATAGTTGACCAAAAGTTGAGCCACCGGCGGAGTGTCGGCAATGGCTCCGGTTGCGGTTGCAGAAATGGTTCGCGCCAAATCCACAGCTTTTTTTAAAGTTTGTAATTCTCCGCCGAACAATCCTGCAGTCGATTCGATATCAATGAAAATATAATGAGGATAACGAAACTGAACCCGAGGACTGAATTTCAAAAATATTTCAGCGCAAGAGCTTTCTTGATTCTGTTGCAAGTTGAGACATAAGATCCGCATGGACAAGCCCTCCCGGAATTGTAAATGGTGTTGGTCTTTGTAAAGCACGCTTAACTGTATAGAAATCACCTTGGCAATCGATCACCAAACTGAACAACGGATTGGTCGCCCAAGTTTTTGCGTGACTGATAATCACCAGCGCCACTTGATGAGTTCTTGCCAGCTTCTTTAATTTTTGCAGCTGATGAATTTTCAAAGAACCTTCTTGGACATGAAGCCCAATCAGGTCAAACAAAGTGCTAGAAATCATTTCTTGTAAGATCCAAAACAATTGCGCATTGTCTTGAGGTTTAGAAACCACCAATAGTTTTTCCAAATTGATATTCTTAGCTTTTAAAGCACTGGGCATCAGCTCCCAATCGGAATTGATCCACGCCGCCCATTTTTTTTCTGCCTGCAGCTTGGCTGCTGACTGAATCCAAAGCGAGGTGGCCCCCGCTCCAGGTTTCCCAGAAAGTAGCGTGATGTCGCCCTTAGGAATGCCTCGCCAAAGTAAAAAGTCATCAATGACATCGACCCCAGTTGCAACACCAGCCGGAGGCCTAAGTTGTTGAAGTGACACCAGACTGTTAGACAACTTTTGTTTAAGGTCTAACACTTGCGCAAGTCGCTCTGTCTTTGCAGGCGCAGCCACTGGAGCAACAGTTGCTGTTTCAGATTGTTCTAGATCCATTTGATCCTCAAAATACGGAACCGCCAGATTTCCAAAAAAATCCTGTTCTCTTGCAAACACTTCTTCGGACATTTCAAAAAAATCAGACATACTTCCCCCCTTGGCGATGTCATTTCGTTTTTTGGACGTACCACTCCCTTTCACTGATTTTCACCAGCGCAAAGAAGTTCTATTAATTTTTATCGAACCTAATACTTAGAACTTTCGAATAAGTCCTACAACCACGCCTTGGATTTGCACTTGATCTGGTGGATACCACATCGATTTCATAGTTGAGTTGGCGGGTCTTAGTTCTACAATTTTATCTGACGACTTTTCCACAAAGTTTTCCCGACCACTTTCATATCTGCGATCACTGGTATTGTCTCGAGAACTGTCCGTCGCGTTCTTTAGGAAAAATCTTTTCACTGTGGATTCATTATCAATGCTGGCCACAATGATTTCACCATTCGATGCCGAAGCTTGCTTCTGCACCAAAATAATATCTCCATCAAAAATTCCATCTTCAATCATCGAAGCTCCGCTCACCTTGAGCGCATAGGACTTGGATGGATTGCGGATCAGTGAAGGCGGAACTTGTACAAATTCATCATGCTCAAAAGATTCGATCGGCGAGCCAGCTGCCACCTTACCAAGAAGAGGAAGAGTCAGGACCTCCTCACGCTCACTGGGTGTCGTGAGGAGTGAGCTACGAAGAGGTCCCGAATTGGTAGGCGAAGTCTGGGCTTGAACAACCTGCTGAGTCGTTTTTTGAACAGCATTTGAAGGATTCAAAACTTGAATGCCTCGTTTTTGATTGTTCGCGATTTGAATATAACCTTTAGCCGTTAACTGCTTTAGGTAGTTCTGAACCGAGTTAAAAGAAGCGAAACCAAAGTGATCTTTGATTTCCTGATACGAAGGGGAAACTCCGTGGTCAGCTAGCTCTTGCTCGATGAAAGCGAGTACCGCTTTCTCTTTCTCTGTTAATGGGAGGGGCTGTGTTCTATTCATACACATAACTTACACTGTAAATTATGTGTAAGTCAACGGGCTTTCCAAGAACTATTCTTAGGTCCAATGGACTTTTTATCCGCAATAATTTCAAATAGTTAACGTAATGCCACACATGCTGTGGCTTTTAAACAGAATCGACACTACCACAAAGTCACAGCGATAATGTGGGTAGAAATAAAATAAAAAGCACCAGGAGGTGTTAAATGAAAAAGATTTTCGCAATTTTCGCAATGACATTGGGATTATCTACCGCAGCCCAAGCAGGATTTATGATAGAGCCATACATTGGCTACTTAGGCGGCGATCACATCTACAAATCTGTCAGCGCAGGTTCGACCGAGTACACCGATACTTTAGGTGGATCAGCAATGGGAATTCGCTTGGGTTATAAATTTCTTATGCCTTGGGTGGCCTTTGATTACACAATGGCATCAGGAACCGATAAGAGTGGAATTCCAGGAACTAAAGACGCAGATTACAGTGCTGCAATGATGGGCTTCGTCGCTGGAGTCGATCTGCCGATTCTACTAAGAGCCTGGGCAGGTTACGGACTTCAAAATAACATTACTTTCAAGCCATCGACGGGCGATCAGAAGCTATATGGTACCTACACAAAAGTGGGAGTCGGATTTAAAGGCTTTCCATTTATTTCAATCAACGCCGAATACATCATTGGTTCATACAACAAATATGACGATGGAACAGCAACTGGAAAAGTGGACTCGGACACAGTTTTCTCAACTTTAAGCAGCAAACTGTACCTGATTTCAATTTCGCTTCCTTTGTAAAATCCGAAATCACAAGCTTTAGTTCAATATATCGTAAGACAACAACAATCCCGCGCCTAAAACCCGCGGGATTGCTTTATCTACCGCTTGACGCGTCTGCACTTAGTTGTTTTCTAGCTGATTGGCCATTGCCTCAAATACCGAAAAAAGATAAGAGTTTTCCATGGGCGAATTTAGTTTAATGCACTGGTTGCTAATCATCGTAATAATGTTGTTGTTCTTTGGACCAAGCAAACTTCCTCAGTTGGGGCAGTCTCTTGGCCGAGCTATTCGAGGCTTCAAAGAAGGCTTGAACGAAATCAATGCTGAAGCTCGTGATCTTCCACCAAAAAAAGAAGATCAACAGCTCCATCATCAGCAGCAGTCTTCTGCGCAAAAAGATGCACAGCACGAGACCACTACAGCAAAGAAATCCTAGTCTTATATGAAATTTTTTAGAGCTTTGGAACTAACAGCTCTAAGTATCGGCTTAACCATAAGCTTATCTTCATTTGCTGAAAATGAAACGACAACGACTACACTTTTAAATTCTAAAAATTCCGTCATTCAAATTTCTGAAGTTTGCACTAAAAGCCTTTCCGTATTTTCCGGAAAGACCGATGCCAAAGTTTTGAAATCAGCTTGCGAAAAAGTCGATGTCCTACCCGGCTGCGAAAGCGTAAAAGGAACTCCCATTTTTCACTTCAATAAAAAGGGCGACACCAAAAAACCTGCGAACGTTTTGGTGATCTCGCTGATCCATGGTGACGAAACTCCAGCTGGCTCTGTTGGACGCTTTTGGATGGAACGATTGGAAACCATTTCCCCAAGAAATAATTGGCGAGTCATCCCGATTCTAAATCCCGATGGATTGGAACTAAAAACCAGAACCAATGCCAATAAAATTGATTTGAATCGAAATTTTCCAACAGCGGATTGGAACGAAAAAGCAAAAAAATATTGGGAAAACGATTCCAAGTCGAATCCTAGAAGATTTCCAGGTGAAACACCGGCCAGCGAACCAGAACTAAAATGCGCCTTAAAACACATTGAAGATTTCAAGCCGGATTTTATTGTCTCGATCCACACACCGTTAAAGGTCTTAGACTATGACGGCCCCAAAGTTAAGCCGCCAAAATTTGATTACTTACCTTGGAAATCCTTGGGAACCTATCCAGGCAGCCTTGGCCGCTACATGTGGTATGAAAGAAAAACTCCAGTTTTAACTATGGAACTTCGAGAAGATTTGCCTAATTCAAATGACCCATGGCTGAAACTCCAAGATATCATTGGAGTTCTGGTTGGCCTTGAAAACATGACTGACAAAGACAAAGACGCAGTCAAATCGACCGAAAAAAAATAGAACACATAAATTGAATTTAAAAAATTAGCTGCCTTTTAAAATAACTGGATTGGTTCTTTCAGAATCTCGCTCGGGAACCAAAAGTACTGGAGTGTATCCATCTAAATAAAGTCTTCTTAATAGTTCAGGCAATGCGATCATCGTTTTTTTCTGCACGTCATGCATCAGCACGATACCGCTTTTTTTACCGCGATTTAACTGAGACATCACACTGTCGACCATTTTTTCTGGGGTCCATGGCTGCCCAGCTTCATCTTTGGCTCTCCAGTCATTGCTGTCCACCGACCAATAAAATTCACCGGTCTCATTGTCGGCTAGAAACTGCTTTAACTCGGCAGATGATTCACCATAAGGAAATCTAAAATAAGGATCCACCCAGCCAAGGACTTTATAGATTTCATTCATCGAACCGCGAATGTCTGCAGAAGACTCGGCCAGCGACAGAGCGTGGCCACCATTATTTTTGGCACAACGGGAACTGTTGGGAAGACATCTGTGATACATTGAATGAGCACCAACCGCATGACCATGAGCCGCAACACTTTTTACTAAATCTGGATGATTTTTAACCTGAAGACCTACGTGAAAGAAAATGCTTTTTGCATTCACTTGTTTCAATGTTGCTAAAATCGGAGCCGTATATTCTGGGTGAGGGCCATCATCAAAAGTCAGGATCACTTCTTTTGGCTGCAAATCACCTGAAACTGCTTTGTAGCCATTTCGAAGATTTTTAGTCTGAGTCACATTCGAAAATTTAAAGTTCGAAACCGTTTCAAATCCATCCGCATTCGTATTGATTGCAGCGCCAGCACTTTCAGATTTGACCGGAGTCACAGACTTCCAATATTCATCCAATGACTTTATCAAGTCGCCCTTACAGTCTTTCAATAATGCAGAATTACGAACATCACGAATTTCGTTTTCAAAAAGGATTAAATCTTCGGCCTTTAAATTTTTTATACCAACACAAACTTCGGCAGATTTAACCTCGCCTTTGATCATTTGCTCGTTCCATTTTGCAAAAAGCTTTTCTGGATGATTTGAGGATTGCTCCCACTCTAAAAGTGATTTCGCTGATACGTTTTGTTGAACAGCCTGGCTTAGGGCCTCAGAAGATTTATCCGCACTTTTCGGACTGCAGGCCACTACCAACATCGTCGATGCTGTCATTACCGTTAATTTCATCCAATTAGAATTCATAATAGCTCCCGTGACGTTCAATAGGCACTAGGACTATACAATTACAAAGCCAATGCAGAATTGACTTTAATTCGATAAAAACATCTGTGACTGTCAAACAGTTAGACAACGACTGAATTTGAGCACCAGGCCAACATAGACCCGACGAGACTTTTGATATTTTTTACCTATCAGAATAATGACATGCGATAGTTTCTAAATCTAAGAATATATTATTGTCGAATAGGACTTTTTATCCCCAATTAAAGAAAGAACCATCCGAATGAAAAAAAATATACTTTGCGCAATCTATATAGCCTTGGCACTTCCTGCATTTGCCAAAGTAGAACCTCAACTAGAGAACCTCCGCGATACACAATTTCAATGTGATGTCGCATATGCACAAGAAACTAGAAATGGTAAAGTCATTAGACAAACTAAAAACTCTACAGAAAGCATTACGACATTTAATCAAGACGGAGGTGAGCAATACACTGATGCAAAATGCTTTATAGTTCCAGTAGTCGACGACACAGGGGCAGATACGGTCATGGGCTTTGGATGCATTGAAATCGACTCCAAACGCGTTCAACAATTTGACAACAAAAAACTCGTCATCACCAGAAAAGAATATCGAGAAAGAATCGAAATTGATTTTCTAACTGGAATAGGGTCGCAATCATTTCATTTTTCTGGATGCGACTGGGGCAGAAAGTGCGTCGATCTAGTCGGTGAAGTACAGTACAAGAATTGTAAAATTCAAAATTAAATGAGCCTGTCGCCCGCCTTCCTGACTGGGTGAACACCAAGAAGCGTTTTTGCAACTACTCGGCCTCAGGTATATGAGCGTAAGGACTTACCACTCCGGCCGGTAAAGGTATTTTGCGGTATTTAGAGACGACAATCGATTGAACTTTAGCGGCAATATGGCGACGCTCTTCTTCATTGTGAACCATCACCTCATCACAATACTCGATCTCAACATTGACTGATTTCACCGTGAACAAACGAATCAAAGCTGGGAAAAAAGTTTGGTCTCCATACCAACAAACATAGTCACGCCATTCATCAGACATTGGCTCACCATTCACATGAGTGTAATTGATCACCACTGGTAAAATTGGAACCCCAGTTCCTGCGGCCGCCGTCATTAAGGATTTTTTAAAGGGAAGAACTCGTTCCCCGTTGGTCGAAGTTCCTTCTGGATAAATCGCCACTGAAAAACCTTGCTTTAAAGCATTTCGAATTTCACCAATTTCATTTTGAATGTTTGAGCGATTGCGTCTTTCAACATAAAGACAACCGCCCATTTCTGCCAACAAGCCCAATCCTGGCGTGTTCTTCATTTCCACCGAAGTCACATACAAACTTGGCTTACAGGCTGCCGAAACCAAAATATCCATCATTCCAAGGTGATTACCAACTAAAAGATGAGGATGTTGTGCCCGTGCAATGCCTTTTACTTTCACTTTAAAATTCAAAAGCCACAAAGCGGCCCCACAAAAAAAGGAAACAGTATTGGTATAGTGATAGCGTCTTCGGAGCAGATCGCGCGTCCACAACCTCCAAAACAAGCTGACCAAAATGTAAGATAAAATAAAGAAAACAAAGATAAACAGCTTGTATGAGATTCGGAAAATTTTCATCAGCTAGTCTAAAATCAAAGAGGCCGCCTTCGTCAAGCGATCGATCGTCGCTTGCCAATTTTCTTTCTCAAATTCAGGCTTTAATCGAAAGTAAATCAGATCCGATTGAAGGTTCGCCAAATTTCTAAGCTCCGAATAAAGTGATCTTGCTGCGAGCTC
>CAZDHC010000011.1:0-14107 GCA_964505225.1 uncultured Bdellovibrio sp.
TGGTTCAGGTTGTGGAGACTTCGTCAATTTGGGTGGCACGCAGATGCTGTATCCGTAAACAGCCAATTAACACCCCGTTACGCAAAAAAGTAGCTGGTACCTTTGCTACTCCTTCACGCTTGGAATAATTTTAAGCTCCATCAATTTTCCCTGGCGAGAAATTTTCACCGAGGTTTCTTGATTGGCCTTCATTCCCTGCAGACAGTAAACGTAATCATAAAGATTTTGAACCTTGTTGTTCGCCAGCTCCACGATCACATCCCCTGGCAACAATCCTGCTTTTTCCGCTGGACTGTCCTTTGAGGTACCAGAAATTTTCACTCCCTGCGCACCCTCTTGCGTGTAATCTGGGATCGTTCCCAAATAGATTCTGAAACTTCTTCCCTCTAAATTCTTTTTAGATCCTTCGACCTTCAAGTAAGTCAAACCGGCTGCCTGACCTGCGACTTTCAAAGTCAACTTTTGCACAGCATCCATCACCTTCATCAGACCCTGATAATTGATCGTTTCAGGTTTGTCTTTTGGTGTGTGATATTCCGTGTGTGCGCCAGTGTAAAAATGGATCGCTGGAATTTGTTTCATGTAAAACGCCATTGCATCTGATGGAACATACGGATCATCTTTCAAAGATAAGGGAACTTCGATTTGCGGCACCAAGCCTTCAATCATGCCCTTCCATTCTTTAGCACTCGCCACACCTTCCACGATGAGCTGGGTTCGCAATCTTCCAATCATATCCATGTTTAAATAAGAGGTGATTTTTTCTGATTTTTTATTTTCAGCACGACTCTCGAGATAGTGAGAGCTTCCCAACAATCCAATTTCTTCACCAGACCAAATACCAAACAAAAGATTTTGCTTAGCCTTTAATTTTCCGGCTTTTTTCATTTCGCTTATATTTTGCGCCATCTGCATCACTGCCGATACACCCGAAGCATTGTCATCGGCACCATAGTGGATCAGGCCAGCCTCATCACCTTTAGCTAAAGAATTCCCAACATCACCCCGGCCCAAGTGGTCGCCGTGTGCACCAACCATCACCGAAGTTTTAGCTCCCGCAACTGGAAGTTTTGCGATGACGTTCAATCCTTGAGATTTCTGCAACTCTAAATCAATGGAAGCTTTGACTAAGACCTCTTTCAATTCCGAATTCGCAATTTCACCTTTATCATTGGCGTCTTGCCATTGCTTCAAAGATTTTCCAGAACCCGCGACTAATTTGTCGCCGATGCTATCTGCAACACTGACCATACCAAGACTGGTATTTGAAAGCGCACCTTCATATTTTAACTTCATCAACTTTTTAGAAAAAGCATTTGGTCCATTCACTAAAATTAGTCCCAAAGCTCCCTGATTTTTAGCCACCAATGCCTTGTGCTGAGGCCGAGAATAAATATTTAAGTAAATTCGTCTTTCATTGGTGATGTTTTCTGGAATATCCCGAAATGCCAACACCCATTTGCCTTTGGCGTCTAGCCCCTTATACGAGTCATAGGCTGGCTGATTGTCCCCTGCTGGAGCCACGATTCCGTAACCTGCAAACACCACTGGAGCCTGAGCAAAATCACCAGTTTGTGAAAATGACACCGGGACAAAATCTTCTCCCGCTTTTAGGGCGACTTTATCTTTTCCAATTTGAAAATCTAGTTGATTTTTAGCTCCTAATTTAACACCAGAAGTGAAAGTAAATGGGACAATAAAATCTTTTCCTTCAGCCGGAACCAGACCCAAAGTCTTAAAGCTTTCAGCAATTTTTTTGGTGTAAACCTTTTCCTGTTCAGAACCCGTCATCCGGCCACCAAATTCCTCTGAGGCCAAATATGAAACCCAAGCCATAACATTCTCAAGCGCATTGGCATTCACTTCGGATTTAGCCAACTTCGCAGGCAAGCTTTTCAGTGACTTTTTCAAACCTAAAAGCTCATGGGCTTTTTGATCGTCCCAATCCGCCATATAAATTTGCGAATCGCCTTTTTCATTTCTTCTAGTCCACGCCAACTTTTTACCATCTGGCGTGAAAACCGGAAGACCATCAAATCCATCTAAATAACTGATTCGAACTGGATCGTGTTCACCTTTAGCATCGACGATAAACAATTCAAAGTTTGAAAATCCCAAAACATTAGAAGTGAAAATCAAATAGTTACCACTTGGATGAAAAAACGGGGCCCAACTCATTGCCTTAAGTTTTGTCACTGGACGCTGTTCAGAACCGTCAACATTCATTGTGTAAATTTCAGCGGTCTGCCCATTTGCTGTGAATCTTCTCCAAGTTACTTTTTTTCCATCAGCCGAGAAAAAAGGGCCGCCATCATAACCGCGAGTGTTGGTCAAACGCTTCACATTGGTTCCATCGGCATTCATGATATAGATGTCCATCATGTAAGAGGAATCCATCTTGAAATATTTTTGGTCCTCTTCGGTCATGACGTCCGCATCAGCGGCATTTTTGAAATTTTCAGGATAAGCCGATCGATTCGAAGCAAAAACTATTTTTTTGCCATCCGGCGAGTACGCACCCTCGGCATCATAACCTTTGGCATTGGTCAGAGCTTTTAACTTTTTTGTCTTCAGATCCATCTCGAACATTTCAAACTGGTCGTCAAAGCTCCAAGAATATTTGTTCTTTTGAGGATTTTTTCTTGTGTCGAACTCTTCTTGAGTTTTCTTATCGACCTCTTTGTCCAGATGAGTGCTGGCAAACATCACTTTATTTCCAGTTGGGTGAATCCATGCACAAGTAGTTTTTCCTTTACCCGGAGAAACCAATTCAGTGTTTCCTTTTTCTAGATCCATTAAATAAATTTGATAAAATGGATTTCCCTCAAACCGCTCACTTTGAAAAACCATCTTTTTTCCATCATGACTAAAATAGCCTTCACCAGATCTTGGCCCCACAAAAGTGAGCTGTTTCAGAGCTCCCAAAACACCTGGGTCCTGAGGGGAATTGATAAAAGGCCCTAGGTCGGCTTTAGCACCTTCGCCATGAGGATTTTGCCTTGCTGAAGCCGAAAAAATTCCTGCTCCGGTTAAAAGTAATGCCAAAAAATATGGTTGTAGTTTCAACGGCCTTCTCATAAATACACCTCATGGATAAAAATAACCGTCGAATCATGCTTGAAACCCGACTGACAGTCATGTCGCTGCGCTTACCATCATCTTTCCAAAAGCTGCTTATTTTGACTCTGGCGCTGGTTTTTATGGCCTGCCAGGGACAATCGACAGTAAAAAATCAATCCGACGCAATTGATTTAGATTACAACACCGCCAAAACCGAAATTTCGCCCGAAAAACATGCAAATTATCTTTCGATGCCACTATTATTTGAACCCATCTCAGACGCTCGAAAGCAGCTTGAAGCTAAACTTAATTTTTCGATCAAGAATCGGGGTGAGGCTCACATCACGGTATTGACTCCCCCAGAGTTTGAGACCTTAAAAGACCTGGTTTCCATGGATGAAATCAACGAAATCGCACTTAAAAACGACATTCAAAAGTCGGACTTACAATTTTTATGTATCGGAGCCGGGCAAAAAATAGCTGGCTCAAAAACCATGCAAACTTTCTTTATCGTCGTAAAATCTAATAACCTATTTAAAATCCGATCTGAGATTGAGCACCTTTATAAATCTCGAGCCGACAGATCTTCAAAATCAAAATTCAATTCACTGCACTTTTATCCGCATATCACCCTGGGATTTACTGATTCCGATTTGCATGAGCAAGACGGGGTTATCAAGGATCAAACTTCTTGTCGCTATAGCCTAAGAAATTTGGGTCAATAGTTATGCATTGCCAGCACTTAGACTATTGCGGCAATTGTCCTTGGATGCATAAGCCTTTGTTGGAACAAAAGGCGGAAAAAATCCAGATCTTAGAAAATCGCTTGCTATCATTGAAGGTCGATTGTCCCAGTCAAATTGCTTTTCATTTGCCGGCCTCACTCCATATCAGGGACCGTGTCGACTTAACTTTTGTCAAAAAAGAAGACTCGCCGCAATTTGAATTGGGATTTTACAATCGCCTAACTGATGACATTTTTACCCCGACCGAATGCCCGATCATGTCACCGGCACTTTTTCAGCTATTTGAACAAGTTCGCAAAATTGATTTTTCAATTAAAAAAGGCTCCGTTCGCTTGCGGGTTTCGCCTATAAAATCCGCTGATTTTTTTGGTAAAGGAATTTGGCTGGACTTTGCAAACGAAGATATAAAAAATCTTTTTGAAGAAAAACAGGTCCTGCTTCAGCTTTTAAAAATTGGCTATGTCGAGGTTGGACAGAAAAGAAAAAAGCTCGTTTTTGATTCAACTGAAAATAAGTTTCGCTTGAAAGATCCCGAGCCCCAACCTTGGACCGAAACTTATTTATTTGGCCCTGCGGATAAAAACACTGCGATTCCACTTTACTCTTTTGTTGGAAGCTTTTCGCAAACTGGATCTATCGCAAATAAAGTGTTGCTCGAAAGGGTTACAGATTTTATTCAGAAATCTCAAGGAGCAGGTGGAAATTGGGTGGAATTCGGCAGTGGCAATGGCAACTTCACCGTGCCTTTGTCAGCTCATGCCAAAACTGTCTTGGCAGTTGAGTATGATGCCCTTTTGAGCTCCGCTTTTGAAAAAACAATTCACGAAAACAATCTGTCAGAAAAAATCAAAATTGAGACTGGTGATTTTCAACAAAAAAAATCCGTAGATTTTTCAAACTTTGACGGCGTGCTGGTAAATCCTCCCAGATCAGGCCTTAAAAACTTTCTAAAACCGATGACTTTGGCAAAAAGCAAACCTAAATCCATCGTTGCTATATCTTGCTTTGTGGACACCTTCGCTGAAGATGCCAGTCAAATACAAGAATTAGGTTACACATTGAAACAATTGGAAATTGTCGATCAATTTCCGCACTCAGGCCATTTCGAAATCATCAGTTTATTTGAGGTACCAGCTATTTGAGGTACCAGCTACTTTTCTGCGTAACACCTAGTCAAAAAAACGAAAGACAACTAATTTACGAAACTCATTGCTGCCGCCACTCGGGCACCCGAAATCCGTGTCCCCGCAGAAGTCACACCGAAGCGAATGGTTTGGCCTTTTTTAAAGGTATAGGTTTCTGAAACTGGTTGAGCGTCGCGATCAGAGCTGTTAAACGCCACATCTGTTAACTGCACGCAACCCAACAATCGATACATCCTACCCAATTCATAATCTTCACTGGCAGGTGGTGGGTCTTTTTGCTTCGAGCCCGCCTGATATGTGCATCCCAATTTTTGCGCGAAAGTTAAATACGCAGTTCCCGACGCCCCTGTGCCGTAGACAACCGTCAGTGATTTTGGAACAGATAATGTCATATCTTTTTCGGCAGTGTAGATGACTTCTTTTCCAAGATGATCCGCAAAAAGCAATATTCCATTGCCGGCAATGCCGTCGATACCATCTTTACCGTTAACACCATCTTTTCCCGGAGCTCCATCTGCGCCCTTGGCACCAGCCGGCCCAACTTCGCCAGCTAAACCACGGTCGCCTTTTTCTCCTTTTTCGCCACGGTCACCTTTAGCACCGATCGCTCCTGGCATACCCATCGGCCCAACCGGTCCGATGGCGCCTTGAGGTCCCACTGGTCCCACTGGTCCAACTGCACCAGCCACTCCGGCTATACCTTGTGGTCCGGTAATATTGAGCAACAGCTCCCAACGATCCTGAATTTTTCGATAGATATTTCCAGTGGTGGTTTGCAAATAAAAATCTGATTCCTTACCCAATTCAGCCATAGGAGCATCGGCTCCATTCATCCAATTGGTCCCTTCACCGGAGATAATGGGATTGAGATCACCTGGAATTTGCGGATTGGTTACATAGTTTTTCTTTTCATCACAACCAGTCAACATTGAAACCAAAAACAAGTTCAAAAGGGAAAGTTTCAAATAGTTCATGCTTGTTTCTCCATCAATTGCAGTCCGCAGATTTTACCGGGGATGTCTTTACCTATTAGCAAGGAAAGCAATGGCAACGTCACCACGCCTGTTAAAAAAATAATCAATGTTCGACTTAAAACTTTGAATGCATAAAATTTATGGAGGCGCTGCTCAATTGTTCCTAAGCGCAGGCCGCAGGCCCACTCACCTATCGAGTGCCCCATAAAAGTTCTAAGACAAATCATATAAGAAAATGCAAAAACAATTTCTAAACCAATCAAAAATGGCATTGAGGTTAAAGAAAGTCCCCCCAATATCAAATTCAGTTTTGCTCTGACAATCAATGCAAATGCCAAGACCACAAAACAAGAAATTCCAGCAAGTAAAAAACTGTCAATCAAAGCTGATGCCACCGACCAAGCGATTAAGCGATAGCCTCCGGATTTGCGCGAACCTCCCCGAAACTGAGTGCTTTCTGTAATATCGGGAAGAGTTTGGCGAAAGTATTTTTCAGTAGAGACTGGAACCGATGGCTCAACTTCATCCCAAATTCTAGAAGGGTTGTGAATTTCACTGGGATTGTAAATCTCATTTTCCATTCTGAAATTTTACCAATGAAGCTTTACCCGGGAAACCATTCTTAGTTGAATAAAAAAAGACCCGACTGATGTCGGGTCTTGAAGCTCTCTATTGATTTCAATTTTAACCAAATCCTGACTAAAAATCAGTCCTCGCCATTATTGCGCTGACTTAGGAGCAAACGGAATTGGTTGCGGCGGCGCCATAGTTGTAGGCAACGGCGGAACCGTGATATCCGGAGTTTGCGTTCCAGGATTGATTTGACCATATTGTTCAGAAAGAGCTCGTTTTGTCAGCCAATGCATCAAGTACATTAAGCCAATTCCAATTCCTCCAACCAACAACCAGTTGGTTCCTTCTTTTTCTTTTTTAACTTTGCCACCAGTTCCTGATCCACTGCCAGAAGGTTTTGAACCTGGGCAACGTCCTGCTTCTTGAACATCACCCAACTTTTTATCACCACACATACAAACATACGGAGTTTTGCTGCTGGCTTTTCCATCTGCACCAACACAAGAACCATTTGCAGCCGTTGCCCCCATATTTGAGCAATCATTTTGATTCATCGTCATGCCAAACGGAAGTTTGTCACAAGAAACGACACCCATCGCTGGCGGAGTTTGCGCACCCGAAGTTGCGCCGGGTTGAGGATTTGAGACCACTGACGGAGTTGAAACCACTGCTGGCGGCCCACCAGTCACTGGCCCAGGACTTGGAGCTTTACAAAGTTTTGCTAAATTCGGGTGATTCCTTTTTCCGATATCGCTTTTGCAATCCCAGGTTTTTATTTCCGTGTAACGATCTACGAAAGCTGAGCAAGTCGCCGCTTGATCTTCGACCAACTTTGATCCCTTAACTTTGGTTTCATTTCCGCAAAGATGCGAAATGTTGTCATCTGCATATTTAATCGCTTTGTCTCTGAACTCGACGATCTTTGCTAAATCGTTCAAAGTATCCGGAATGTCACTATCTTTAACTGCGGCTCCACATCCCTTGGTGGTGTCCCGTCCTGCTGGCAAACAGATCGGACTGCCATTATTGGTTCCAAAAATTGTTGGATTACATCGTAGCTCCGCCCCACAACCCTCATGAGCATTTTTATCGCCAGCACCACAGGCCTGTCGAGATCCATCCATTCCTACGGCAGTCATCCAACCAGCTGCCACACAGCCTCGACCTAAATCTTTAGGATCTACACTTGCAGCTTGAGCGAATTCCCCAGAAAGTAACATAGCCACAACCTGAAGTTTCTCTTTAAGCAATTCATTTGAAGTTGTTTTTTTGCCGGCGAAAGCATTTTCCACAGCTTCCATACTTTCCATCAAACCACGAAGTTGCTTGATGTATTGTTTACGCTGGTCTGGGGTTAACTTAGAAAGTTGTTCAGCTGTTAAACCTGTATTTTTTGTTGGCTTTGATCCTGGAAAATTTTCGGCAACGACTTTCGAGTTCACATCGAGTTTTGCAAACACTTGACGAGGATCATTCATATCCGCCCAGGTCAGGTTTTTACCATTCACCTTAGCGAAAACTTCTTTTCCTAAAACCACAGTGACCGAAGCGGACTTTCCGTTTTCGATGGCTTGCAATTGATATTGTTCTTCACCGTTCACCAAAATTTTGCTGACATCAAATTTTGGCATTTTCAGTTGGCCATTTTTTTTCAAAAAAGTTTGAAAGTCTTGATTCACTTCTTCAGGTAAAAGATTAGAATTCTTGGTGAAAAATTCTTGAATCGTGACGGGTTTTTGCGCCAGTTGCGAATACTCTAAGAATGCTTTGACGTTCCCGTTGGCACCTTTTCCTGCGGCAAACAAAGCAGGCTCAAAACTTAATAAAAAAGTCAGCGTCCAAATAATAAATGGTCTCATGGAAAGGTCCTCCATTGTTTCTTTTCGGGATTTGTTTAAAAATCTTAAGGGAAATCCAGGAAATAAGACAAAGGTCTGGGAAGTTATTCTTAGGCAAGATCTCTGGTTAATCTCTTGCCAGAATTGTCGAACAGTTTGACAATATTTGCAGATGAAAATTGATATCGCAGGCACCACATTTGAATTGGCAGAAATGATCAAACAAGATCAGGGACTTATTGAAAAGGACCTCTTTAAAGAAGGCAATGAAGTCCTAGCTCTTTTTATGGACCCGCAATACAAAGATTCATTTAAAAACCTTCGGGAAATGAAAATTGAGTTGTTTCGAATGGCTCTTGAAGACTTAGCCATGGGAGCGATCACCTTAAAAACTTCTTCCATAGGCTTGGCCCACTTAAATGGCCAAATCAAAACCTATATCACGCCTTTTGGCTCACCTTCTCAGACCAATGTGATGTGTAGTATCAGTCTAAAAAGCGTGGCGGCCTTTAAAAGTTGGCGCGCCGGTGAAGATCAAGAACTTCCACAAGAGGAACTCAATGCCGCCATTTATTGCCTTGCCGTTCACTTGGCCAAATTTATTTAAACTCACCTGCATAACTCTATTGATTGGTTCTATCTGTTTAGTTTCGCCATCGCTTTTTGCAAGTCGTGCCATTTCCGATGAAACAGTCAACAACTTGAGCTGCTCTAATTTGAACAAAGAATCCCTCCTCGCTTCTTTAAATAAGGACGAGGTATTCTCGACCCTAAGGCATCTGCCAATTGCCAACTGGTCATTTTCGACTGGCCTTTACACTTTGGCCAATTGCTGGAGTTTATCGCACGGCCAAAGAATTCTATTTTACCTGGGAAAAAAAGAAATTCCTTCGACAGAAAAAACAACTTCGACCACTTTAAATATGATTCGCAGATGGCTCCCGGATGGAAAAATTGAAAAAAAATTTTCCATGACGGCCTGGGCACCGAATGTGTTCAATGACTTGATGATTGGCTATGAACAACAAGATAACCAACCCGACTCCAACCAAGAATTTTTTAAACGAAATCTTAAAGAAGACACCGAAGCCTATCAAACCTATCGTTTCCATCAGCTTTTAAAAAACATCGAATATATCTCAAAACCTCGAGAAAGAACTCGAAATGCGAATCGAAAATCTTATGTTCAATTGATGGAAAATTTGAACTCCAATCGCTTGACCGAAACCCTCATTCGGCCCGCTTTAAAAATGCAACATGTCGTTTTAGCAAAACGAGCCATCATTCGCCCGACCGGGGAAACAGATTTTTTTGTCTATGATTCGAACTTTCCAAATATCGAAAACACTTTTTATTACGACCCTAAAACTGAACAATTTTATGCTCCTGAAATCGTAGGTCCACTCAAAGTCAAAAACCCTGAAAAAGCCATAGGCTTATTCTTGGTCGACGAGGAAGACCGGGAAAAAATGCTCGAGACAATGGTCAAACACTACGAAGAAATTTGCCAAAATAGTAACGAATGAGGACATCATGGTAGAAAAAATGCTCAATACAAAAAACCTATACGCCCTTTTGGATTTCGAGCCATTTATCATTTTATGTTCCTTGTTTTGCATGGCATGGCTTTTCTATAAAGTTTTTTTGCGGGAAGCCAGCGAGGAGCGCCACAAAAATTTAAGCAATCACTTTCGCAATATCTCTCGCCATTTGGTGATAATGGCCACTTTGTTTTTAACCTTTACGATCCTTCATCAAGGTTCGCCCGAATCTTCCTTGGTTCGCGCCACCCCCTATGTCGCTTTGGCGACTTTACTTTGGGGCATGATTATTTTCGTTAAGTCCTGCCGACTGATTATTTTGCAATATCTTTTCTTGGGCTCAATGAAGCATGGAGTCCCCGTTTTAATCGTCAACATTTTCTCGTTGATCATGTCTTTGGTTTTAGCTTTGTGGACCGCGGCCTCGATATTTTTTGTTGAAATTGGCCCCCTACTTGCGACCTCTGCCGCCTTTTCAGTTGTTCTGGGTCTTGCCATGCAGGACACCTTGGGTAATTTATTCGCAGGAATTTCTTTGCAAGTCGACAAGGCATTTGACATTGGGGACTGGTTGGAAATTTCCAGTGGCGCCCAAAAGACCATAGGCCAAGTCCGCGAAATCACCTGGCGCGCGACTGTCCTTGTTGGCTGGAGCGATGAGTTGATCATTGTTCCCAATCGTTTTTTAGCTTCAAGTCAAATTGCCAATTTCTCACTGCGTGAACAACCCATCGTTCGCAGCCAAATGTTCAGGGTTCGCTACAGCGCCAATTTGAATGAGGCCAAACAAATTTTAAGCGAAGGTGCCAAAAAAGTTCCCGGGATCTTGAGTTGGCCCGAGCCCATTGCACTGGTTTCGGAAATGACCGATTCATGGGTCAATTTGAAGCTGACCTATTTTATCGACAACTATGGCGGACAATATGGAATCGCCGATCAGGTTGCCGAAATGGGACTGAATTTATTGGGCCGAAATGGCATCGAACCGGCTCCGACAAGAATTGAATTGATCTCATCCAAATAGGAAACGAAATTATGCTCGGCAGTTTATTTTCCTTGCTGACAATCTCTTTCGCTTTTCTGTCTTGGGCAAATGGCTCTCCTGTGGCACCAAATATTTCCGCCGGAATGAGTTTGACCGATACAAGAAATGGTCTAAAGCACTACCAAACTGGCGAGTTCGCCAAATACGAATTCGGAATTGGTTCGGTGCCCACAAAAAACTCGCGAATTCACCACATTGCAATCATCGATGATCAAATTCTATTTGATGTGATCAGTGTTCACGATGGAAATGGCATTCGAATTTCTGAAGACCCAACAAAAGCAAAACCTGTTAATTCTAAAAACCCCAGCTATGTCCTGTTAGGCTGCTCGGTGACCTACGGACACGGATTGAATTATTCAGACACTTTGGCAAACTACTTTTATGAGAACACAAAAAACCAAACTATCCCCATTGCTTCCGGAGGCTGGAGCCTATCTCCCATTTTATATTTTATGAAGCAAAACTCGACCTGGGATTTTTTACCCCGAAGAAATACCTACGTTTATGTTTTTATCGAGGCACACATCCGAAGAGATTTTGCTTATTATCCTCAAAGCACCTGGTCTGATCTATTTCCATTTTTTGCAAAATCCGATGAAACAGGCCGTATGGAATTTAAGAACAGCTTAAGGGAACAATTTCCAATTCGCATTTGGTGGAATACTTTTGCAGGAAACATACTTACGAAGATCACAAATAAATATCTTGAGTTTCCCGCGACCAGCCAAGAATCCATTCAATATTACTGCGACCTATTAGAAGAACTAAAAAAAACAATTCACGAAAAAGATCCCTTTGGAAATCTTTTGTTTGCAAATCATGAATCGAAAAACTTATCTCCAAATATAAAGACCTGCCTTGACCGCTTGAAAATCCCAATCTTGCACAACAGTTCGATTGCGGAACCCGGCGACTACTTCCCAAAAGACCACCACCCAACGGGATCCTTCAATAGGAAGTTTACAAAAACCCTACTTAAGCAAATTAACGAGCTCAATTTCCAACCAAAATCAAATCCCCAGCGCCAATAACACGGCGTTGCGCAGAAAAGTGGCTGGCACCTTTGGCATAGTTCCTGTAATGTCCTCTGCGGCCTGGGGTTATCATGACTCCAGCATTTGGAGGAAATAATGAATTTGAAACATTTTATTTTAGTCGGCGCCCTCATCACAGGTTCGCTAATGACTGCATCTACAACTTTCGCAATTCCCAGCAACAATGAATTGAAGGTTGGTATCACTCAAGAATTTGAAAACTTGAATCCTCTTATCGGATCCATGGCAGCGACTAGCTACATGGGAAACCTTACCACCCGTGGAATGATTTATCTTTCTACAGCTGGCAAATGGACACCTCAGTTGGCAAAAGCAATTCCAACACTTGAAAATGGTGGCGCTAAAGTCATCGAAAAAGATGGAAAAAAACAACTACAAGTGACTTGGGAAATTATTGAAAAGGCGACCTGGGGTGACGGCAAGCCAGTCACTTGCGATGACCTTAAGTTTACTTGGGAAGCCGGCTTGAACGAAAACGTTTCCGTTGGTTCTCGCGAAGCTTACCAAGACATCAAAAGCATCACATGGGATCCAAAAACTCCTAAAAAATGCGTCGTCATCCATGAAAAAGTGAAGTGGGATTTCTCACGTAATATGGTGAACCCATTGCCTCGACATATCGAGCAAACTGTCATGGAAAAATATGGCAAACAAAAAGAGGGTTATGACCAGAACTCTGAGTACACTAAGAATCCAACTAATCCAGGATTGTACAACGGCCCTTACGTAGTCAGTGAATTGAAATTGGGAAGCCACATTTCTTTTTCGCCAAATCCTCATTTCTACGGTCCGGCTCCAAAAATCAAAAAAGTTATTTTTAAGTTGATTCCAAATACCGCGACCTTGCAGGCCAATCTTCAATCAGGAACGATTGATATGGTTTCACCAATTGGATTTTCATTTGACGAAGCTTTGTCTTTTGAAAAGAAAATTAAGGCCGAAAAATTGCCATTCAATATTTTGTTCAAGCCAGGTTTGACTTATGAACACATTGATATGGACATGGAAAATCCAATCTTAAAGGACAAAAAAGTTCGCCAAGCGATGATCTACGCGATCAATCGTCAAGAGCTAACAAAAGCACTATTCGATGGCCGTCAAAGCCCAGCATTGCACAGCATTGCTACAGTTGATGCCTGGTACACAGATGATCCTAAGAAAATTAAGATCTACACTTACAGCAAGCGAGACGCTTCTAAGTTGTTAGACGAAGCTGGCTGGAAAATTGAAAAAGATGGCTACCGCTACAAAGATGGCAAAAAATTGTCTTTGCAATTTATGACCACCGCTGGAAACAAAGTTCGTGAAACCGTTCAGACTTTACTTCAAGGTCAGTGGAAATCTGTTGGTGTCGAAGTGACTATTAAAAATGAACCTGCTCGAGTTTTCTTTGGTGAAACCACTAAAAAAAGAAAGTACGGCGGTTTGGCTATGTACGCTTGGACCTCATCTCCAGAGTCGAGCCCTCGTTCAACATTCCATTCTGCTAATATTCCGTCAGAGAAAAATTCTTACTCTGGCCAAAATCAGATGGGCTGGTCAAATCCAACCGTCAATAAGTTGATCGATGATCTTGAAATTGAGTTCAACGCCAATAAGCGAAAAGACATCTCAAACAAAATCATGAAAGAGTACACTGAAGATGCTCCCGTTATCCCATTGTACTACCGTTCAGAAATTGCCGTGATTCCTAGTAACATGACTGGCTTCCGATTAGCGGCTCACTTGTACTACGAGACAAATGAGATCGAGACTTGGGATCTTAGCAATAAAATGAAGTAAATTTTGAAGGGACTGTTTATGAAAAATAATCTACTGCTTTCAATTTTGACTGTTACACTTTTCCCTTTGGCTGGTCATTCAACACCAGCTTGGGAAAAGCGCTCAGCAGAGTATGCTTATGCAAAAAATCCTGTTTGTAATATCATTGGAACGAAAGTTCCAATGACTCACCCAAAAGCTTACCCGGCCGCTTGGGTTCCAAATCCAAAAAAGCCGTGCCTGTGGTATGATCCTTCTGAACCTGTTCCAGAACGACGCGGCCGAACAGCAGTTACCGAGTATTTGTATAAGAAAATTGTCGGTGCTTTTGACACTGAAGAAATAGAAATCGAATAGATTTTAGAC
>CAZDHC010000011.1:14117-48010 GCA_964505225.1 uncultured Bdellovibrio sp.
GATTGTAATTTTTCGAAAAAACTTGATCAGATATTGATTTACTAAAGGGCTTTTCAAACCGAAAAGCCCTTTATGCTTTTAAAACACTCCAATATTTTACCATTTTTCTTCTCAGCCCTACTTTCCTTATTTCTTTTAGGATGTAGTGGTCAGGGCTTTAATGGAAATAATGTGTCAGGCTGGGGTGCGGCTGGAACCGACCCTATTTCCTCGGGCGGCGGAGTCTCTAATCCTCCTTCAACAGGCTCCATTAATACGGCCAATCGACAAGCCGTCATTAACGCCTACAATGCCGAATTCAATCAACCCACACCTGATATGGGCTTTACCGGAGATATACAAAATTGCGTCGCCGGAACCACTTCACTGCAATACCAACAAGCGACCATCAATCGGATTAACTTCTATCGATCAATGATCGGTTTAAAACCGACGACTTTGATTCCGAATCTAACCAACTACAACCAAGCGGCCTTAATGATGGCTGCAAATGGTCAACTCAGTCACTCGCCCCCCAGCAGCTGGAGGTGTTATTCTTCAGAAGGAGCCAGCGGAGCCGGCAGTTCAAATTTAGCCCTGGGCGCATCAGGCCCCGGCGCTATTGATATTTACATCGATGACTTTGGTGGCAACAATTCAGCAGTAGGTCACCGCCGCTGGATCATTTTACCATCTCAAAGTGCCTTTGCGACTGGTGACGCTCCTGGAGCCAATTCTTTAGCCGTCTGGCAAGGTTCTAACAATACAACGCCCGAGGGGCTGCAATTCGTTGCTTGGCCTTCGGCAGGATATTTCCCAGCTAGCCTAATCCCCGGCTCGAATCGTTGGAGTTTTTCTGCTATTGGCGGCAGCATGAGTTCCGCAAAAGTCTCAATGAAAAACCTGACCACAGGAGCTGACATCTCGATTACGATGGAACCATTCTATTCTGGCTATGGTGCTGAAACAATTGTTTGGCTCCCGCAAGGAGTTAGCCGATACTCTACAACTGAAACAACCTATCTGATTCAAGTTTCGGACGTTCAAACTTCAACGGGTCCCAAGACCTATTCTTATACCGTCACTACAATTGGAACCAACTAAAGGCCTTTGTTTTCTTGATTCACCAATTTAAAAATGCCAGAATTTACTAATGGCAAAGTCATTCAGATCCATTTTCAACCTTAAACTTAATTCTAGCGGAATGAACATCGCCTATATCACCGTGGGTCTTGCGATCATGTCCATTGTCGGTATGTCAGCCGCCTACTTAGTGGGCGATGTTAAAAAACAAGAAGTTGCTGGCAATGCCATGGGAGCTTTAAATCAAGCTCACATCTTAAGTTTACAAAAAGCAAAAAATACGGAAACAGTTCGCAATGCTTTGACTGCAAATGGCTATGATATCACCAAGGGCTCCAACTTATACAAATGCTTGGGCGGAGTCGGCCTTGCTTGCCAAGGATTTTGTGGCAGCACCTGTGATGCTGCTCACTTGGAGTACAAACCAATAGTGAATTTTGTGGCGAACACGGTGATCCCGGGCGGACTGAGCGTGAACTCAACTGCGAGCTTTGCGATGTTTTGCAATTCGAATAGCTGTGATTATGTGAGCCTAAAAGTGAAGTCGCAATTGTCCGGTGGCTCTAGCTCTAGTCCTTTTGCAAATATCGCCAGAGAATCTGAATTTCAGTTGCCAGGAATTTTCTTGACCGACCGAGCACAGATTTCTTTCGACTGCGCCAAAACTGGGACCAATAAAATCCCAACCGGAATAGATTTAAAAAAACTGGGAGCCCTTTGCGCTGGACCGCAACCCACAACTGAACAATGTTCCGGAAATCCAACCGCCCCAGTTGGCCAGTTTTTGCTCACGTCCAGCAACCCAGGTTGCCCGGCTACAAACAATCTTGATTGCTCAAGCACTGGAGTCGCTGCGATCGGAGCCATGAATGCCACCGGCGCCCGAGGATATTGCGTGGGACAAGCTCCTGTAGTCACCACCACTACGTCCGCTGTAACGACGACTTTAAGTGGTGGACCAACTACGACAGCTATGGGGACTCCAACCACAGTTCCCTGTGTTCCCACTGGATGGACCGATACCAGTTGTCTAAGAGATGGGGTTCGCGGCACCACCAATGGCTGTGCCTACGGAGAAAGATCTGATCCAAGTTGCACAACAACTAGCCCCGTGATCACTTGCCCTGGTGGCTCCGCCCCAAATTTAGCCTCTCCTGACGGAACAAATTTTTGTGACTTCACTTGGAGCTCTGGTCCGGTGGGATCACCTTTATCTTACACGGCGACTAATGGCGGAACAGCTTGGGGATTTTGCCAGAAAAATGCAACCTGGGGATACACGGCTGAATGCCCGAATAAAGATCCAATTGTTAAAACCACTGTTTGCAACGCCGGCGGCAGAACTGTTGAGTCACCTGACGGTTCCAACACCTGCACCTTCCATTGGAGTTGGACTTCGACAATTAACCACGTCATGAATTTAACCTCCGAAGAGCCAGGCAGTAACGGCACCGCGACAGCCACTTGTGTTGAAGGCGGTTGGACTTTTTCATACAATTGTCCAAATCGATTTACAAAATCTTGCCCTGGCGGCGAAGCTGTATTGCCGAGTAGCTCTGGTGGGGCCGCTTGCCGAGTTTCATATCCAAATACTTCGGCTGGTGGAAGCTATAGTGGTTCTGGTAGTGGCGGCTCCACGATTTCTGGAAACTGCGACAACAATGGTGATTGGCAAAACATAACTTGGACCTGCCCATAAAACTCATTAAGGCTCCTATGAATTCATTTTTTAAAAGACTCTTTTCCCAAAAAATTTTTCCAATTTTTCTTTTGGCCTTCATTACAGGCTGTGCTTCGACAACAGAAAAAGGCGCAGTGGGAGTCGATCGCAAACAGTTGCTGGTGGTTTCGTCAGCACAAATTGAACAACAGGCCAGTCAAAGTTATGATCAGGTCAAAGCCGAAGCCAAATCAAAAAATGTCTTGGATCGAAATCCCGAACAAGTGGCCCGAGTCCAAACCATTGCCAAACGATTGATTCCCTTCACCACCACTTTCCGCAAAGAAGCTGCCGGTTGGAATTGGGAAGTTCACGTCACAACTTCTAATGAATTGAATGCTTACTGTATGCCCGGCGGAAAAATCATGTTCTACACGGGCATCATTGAACAGCTGCAATTGACGGACGGAGAAATCGCCGCCATCATGGGCCACGAAATTGCTCATGCCTTGCGAGAACACGGCCGCGAAAGAATGTCGGAACAAATTTTAGTGATGTCGACAGCTGCCATTGCAGCTCAAGTGGCCAACGTCGAAGATAAATATATTCAAATGGGATTGATCGGATGGACCTTGGCCAGCTTGAAATTTAGTCGAGGACACGAATCCGAGGCTGACATTATCGGCACCGAATTGATGGCTCGCGCGGGATATAATCCTCAAGAGGCCGTCAGTCTTTGGAGCAAAATGTCCAAAATGGGCGGGGGAAAACCACCGGAAATCTTATCCACTCACCCTGCAGACAGCACCAGGATCGACAATATAAAATCCCTGATGCCAACCGTTATGCCCTTGTACGAAGCCGCAAAACGTAAGTAAGATAATTGAATGATTAAAAATATTCTGTTACCTGCTTTTTTATTTTTGAATTGTTTTAATTCTAATTTCGCTTTCGCCAGTGAAGACGAAAACATACTTCCTCGAGAAAAAAACACTCCCGCCTTTTTTTCTCCAACAGAAGCAAATGGAACTGGTTCGGATTTTTTTGATCGCACTTTGGCTGTTTTAACTTATTACAAAGTTCCAGAGCAAAACGATCCCTCAGGAAATGTCATCGATCTCAATCAGGTTCAATCCGCAGCGGCCATTCAAAAGTTGATTCCATTTTTTGATCCCAGCAAAATGTTTTCTAAAATTGGGAATTTAAACTCATCCCGCCTGGACATCTATCAAGACTTAAATTCTAAAAAAGTTTTAGATTTTGGAGTGACTCTGGCTGCGGGAAACGAATCCGAAGTAGACCCAAGACAAAATCCAACACTAAGCCCTTTGGCAGAAAAGGACACTCGCCTGCCACTGCAAGGTTTACGAATCGCATTGGACCCAGGCCACATGGGTGGCGATTTTTGGGACAACCTCACTGGCAAAGTCGTATCCGACAATCAAGGCCGCCGCATCAGTGAAGGCGTGATCAATTTACAAACTTCTTTACTTCTAAAAGCCGAGTTCGAAAAATTAGGCGCCGTCGTATTTGTGACTCATGAAGGACTGACTCCGGTATCGGATCTCGATTACAAATCTTACGATCTGACACCATTTGCAAAATCTGAATTGAGTGAGCAAGTCCATGCCGACTGGTTTCAAAAAATTATTCAGTCCAACCCCATTGGCCAGAAGCTTTATGATTCGTTCAATCAGTCGCCAGAGCTGAAAAAATTATTTTCACAAACCAAACGCGATGATTATTTTATTAAGCGCGCTGACTTATGGGCTCGCGCGAAAGCCATCAATGATTTTCAACCGGACATTGTTTTAATTATTCACTATGATACTGACGACACGAACAGTGTTGGCGGCGTCAATCCGAAAGCTCCAAAACAAACCAAGGCCTATGTCGTTGGCGGTTATCAGAACACCGAATTGGGGTCTCGCTTATCGCGGTCACAGTTTGCCCGACATTTGCTTGATCAAAACTCTTGGAATAAATCTTTGCGCCTTAGCCGAAATATTTTAGACCAAATTCACAATCAGCTCAATTTACCCTACGCCGGCGACGGCGGCGACCAATCCTACAAGGTTGACAAAGGGGTCTTTGCTAGAAATTTAATGATCCCAAGATTTCTGAAGGCACCGGCCATCAGCTATCTTGAATGCACGTTCTACAACAACCCTGAAGAATTTAAAATGATGTTGAATGCGAAAAATCCAATGATGATTGACGGAAAAAATGTTCCCTATTCAGATCGAATTGCCAATATGGCCAACGCCATTCGCGATGGCGTTGTACAATATGCGACACAATCCAATTCATTAACTACCACTGGAACGTTACAATAGTGCAATGAGGCTTGTTGGCATCAAGGATACACTTGATCGAAGTGGCATCCATTCTTGCTTGATCTTCGTCGACTGGAACTCCCACTTGAGCCATTAATTTCATCAGCTTCGCGGCTTGGTCCAAATTGACGATCAATTTACGTTCAGCACCTGTTGGTGTAGTGACAGTCGTGTAATAAGAGCAAGCATTGTACTGTTCAAACACACAGGCAATATTATCAATAAATAGATGTGGTAGTTTATCCCCACCGTGAATGATTTCAACATTTTCGGTGATTTCAACCAATCTCATGGTTTTCCAAATCTCTAAAGACTGTGAATCATTGGCCTCGAGCTTGTCGTTCGCAAATGAAACATGAGAAAACACCAAAACCATCGCCGCTAAAATGACATTTAATTTTGAAATCATAGACCGTCCTTTGCAAAAGGACATGCTAGCAAGTTTCGTGAATTGCTACAAATCGCAAGCTAGACTATGGTCAAGCTTATTGCCGAACGCAAATAGCGTCGACTTCGTGATACCGAAGTGAGGTGTTGTAACCAACAGCTGCTTTGTACCCAGTATAAATGACGCCATCCACTTTAACACTCGCTTGCTTTTTTAAATTCATGATCAAGTAGGCATCGTCCCAACGAGTAAATCGATGCTCTTTCGGAGTGTGCTGAGCAGACAATCTTAGGGTCCGATTCAAATCACCCACTTTTGAAACCTTCGTAGCTGGAATAGAATGCTCGGTATCTATAATCTTATCCCACGCAGAAGAATACTGAACTTTAAGATAATAGCTGGGCTGTTCGGTATAAAAAATTTCCTTTACGCTCATTGTCGCCTTAGCCGTGACTTGATCCAAATCTTCGCCATACATTTTACACATGAACGTGATCCTATTAGGGTAACTTGCAAAACTTGTTACCGACATAAGCAAGCTGATGCTAAAGAAAATAATTTGTTTCATAAATACTCCATTTCAATTTCAATCGAACTTAAAAACGTTGCTGATAATAACCTGACCCAAGAAAAGATTCGTCTGTTATTGTGTTAGACAGTAATTCTTCCAAGAAGCTTTAGGTGCAAATGAAGCTAAAATAAGCCACAAAACAGGCCACTGTCGAACTGATCGACAGTCCCATGGCTCTATAAATCAATAAAACCGATTTTAACCCCTATTTTCAGGGGAATAGATAGTGCTCAGGAGTCCTTCGTTACCAAAACGAAAACCACAGTTTAAATAACTGTAAAAACTTAGGAGTCCACCCATGAAATCGAGCCTTATTGCCCTGACTATCGCTATGACGATGACCGCAAATTCGATGGCTTTTGCCGCTTCTGCTGCAGCTATCGACACCAAGTCTGACATTAAAATTGATGAATCACTAATCGAGCAGTCTCTTGCAGGTGAGAACAAAAAGATGCAAGAAACGATTGCTCAGGTTGATGCCTTAATCAAAGCAATTGAGCAATACCGTGACGGCGCTGCCAATAACAAGCAATCGAGCTTTGTGACTTCGGCTCGTTTGATGATCACACTTTTAGGTCTATCAGCAGGCTTCGTTCACTTGAAAAACCGCCAGGCAGAATCTTCGATCTCTTTGACTCTTGCTGCAGTTGCTGGAGCCCTTTCAGTTCTATTGGAAAAATACGCTTCTGGACAAAGAATTGATATCATGGATATTCAGAAAGAATTGGCTAAAAACCAAAAATTGATCGCAGACGAATTGCACGTTAGCGCAGGCTTGACTAAAAAAGATGCGGCTTTGATTGCTGAGACTGTTGCACACATTGGCGATATCAACAACGAAATCCAAGACACAGCGGGCGAAATCCAGAAACACATCGACAACGGTCAAATGGACGTGGCGATTGTTTCGATCGTGACTTTAGTGATGCATTACGCGGCTCCATTCTTGCCAGCTAAAGTAAAAGACGCAGTTGCAGGTAAAGCACCCAATGCATTAGCAGCTATCGGTCAAACTAAGAAACAAGGTCAACAGGTACTAGGCGCGACCAACGTTGGAACATTGTTTTCAACTTTGATCGGCATGGGCGGAAAAAACTCACAACAACAAATGAACACAGTTTTGACAAACTTATACAACACTCGTTCAAAGTTAGTTGTTGAAGCTAGTAAGTAGTATTTTAAGTATTATCTGATGAGGTTATAGTGAGACTGTCTTCTACTTTTATATTCAGTCTTTTCTTTTCGCTTCTTCTTTCGATTGGCGCCGGAGCTCAGTTCCGGTGCCAATCTGTTTTTCGAGACAAGACCGGAATCGAAATCGTTGAATCTTTAAATCTAAAATACGATTCCATTTTCTTTCAAACTGAAGTTTCAGAGCAAATTCAAAAAAGATCTTTCCCTGGAATTCGTTCTTTCAAATTATTTCAACTTCGCAGACAACTTAAAGACCTGGGCAAAAATGGCGATGGCTTTGATGCCTTTGACCTAGATCGATTCGTTTACAAATTGGATCGCTTGGCCTTTGCCGACCTAGCGACAAAAGATCAACTGGTAGCCGACAAATTATCTAAAAATGATTTACTTTTACTTTCTCAAGTTCGTCGAACCTTATTAAAAGATGGCGTGGCCAAACATTTTGGCATTGATCAGTACGCACCTAAATCGGGAATTTTCAAAAAGTCTTATGATACATTCATGCAAGCTTTCAGTTGGAAATATTGGCGCTGGACTCAGTCGCCAATCATGATGCCGAAACTTGTAGGCCTTTCGATACCACTAGAGCTCGCCCAGAAAATTGCTTGGGAAGGCTTAGACAAACACCGAACCGAAGTTGAAAAATATTTTCCAGCAGTTAAAAACCGCCAGACTTTCAATCAACTTTCAAAACTTTATAACTACCTGGTTTTAACTTCGATGCTGACCGTGGTTCCCTACTACACTCATGAATACTACGTAGAACAAATTAAACTTGGCGAAGCCCGTGCCGAGCAAATGCTCATTCCATTAGTTAAAACCACCGAAGAGATGAGCAAAATTGATTATGCCGAACAAAAAGAATTGGCCGCGTTAGAAAAGTATGTGCAAACCATCGAAACCAAGGAAAATCGAAAAATGACCGAGGCTGAAATCGAATTGGTGCGAATTCGAATTCACCAGATCAATTCTGGGAAATAGGTTTTAAATTTCAAAATCAATGTGTCGGAACCAAAATCAAAATGGGCATGCAGTATTCTTGCACCAAGCTTAAAAACACTGCTGTCCCCGCCACAAAAATCAAAGCCTTGAAAAGAACTTTCATTACAAGTTTCGACGGTACTGGCCGCCGACCTCATACAAGGCCTGTGACATCTGATACAAAGAACAATGTCGGCTGGCATCCATTAAAGCTTCAAATACATTTCCACCACCTAAAACTGTGGTTTTCAGTTTCAACAATTGCTGCGCTGACTGATCCGAATGGCTTTTCTGATAAGCTCTGACGTTGTTCAATTGCTGAGATTTTTCTTCGAAACTGGCTCTAGCCATTTCAATTTTCGGCGGAACGTAGTCCGCTTTCAAAGTGTTGGGGTCAATAAAGGTGTTCACCCCAATAATTGGAAGTTCACCCGAATGTTTCAAATGTTCATAGTACATGGACTCTTCTTGAATCTTAGAACGTTGATACTGGGTTTCCATCGCACCCAAAACTCCGCCCCGTTCATTGATTTTCATAAACTCGCTGAGCACGGCCTCCTCAACCAGATCTGTGAGCTCATCAATAAAATAAGCCCCTTGAGTTGGGTTTTCATTTTTGCTGGCGCCAAATTCTTTATTGATAATCATTTGGATGGCCATGGCTCGACGAACACTGGCCTCGGTCGGCGTGGTTATCGCTTCATCAAAAGCATTGGTATGCAGACTGTTGCAATTGTCATTGATCGCGATCAAGGCCTGCAAGGTGGTGCGGATGTCATTGAAATCAATTTCCTGAGCGTGCAAAGAGCGGCCACTGGTCTGAATATGATATTTCAATTTTTGCGATCGATCATTACCCTTGTACAGATCGCGAACCGCAATAGCCCAAATTCTTCGGGCCACTCGCCCCATCACGGTGTATTCAGGATCCAGACCGTTTGAGAAAAAGAAAGAAAGATTCGGCGCAAAATCATCAATCTTAAGCCCCCGGGCTAAATAGTACTCGATAAATGTGAAACCATTCGAAAGTGTAAAGGCCAACTGACTGATGGGATTAGCGCCCGCCTCGGCGATGTGATAACCAGAAATCGAAACGGAATAAAAATTTCGAATATTCTTTTGAACAAAGTACTCTTGAATATCGCCCATCATCTTTAGCGCAAAGTTGATCGAGAAAATACAAGTGTTCTGACCTTGATCTTCTTTCAGGATGTCCGCCTGCACAGTTCCGCGAACTTGCGCCATGGTCCAATCTTTGGTCTCCTTCAATTCGACTTCATTCAATTTTCGTCCCAAAGACTTTTCTTTTTTCTCGATCTGCTGATCAATGGCCGCGTTAAAATAAAACGCCAAAATCATCGGCGCAGGACCGTTGATGGTCATACTGACCGAGGTCGAAGGCTGGCAAAGATCAAAATCTTTATAAAGCTTCTTCATGTCATCCAGTGTGCAAATACTAACGCCCGACTCGCCCACTTTACCAAAAATGTCTGGTCTTGGATCTGGATCCTGACCATACAAAGTCACGCTATCAAATGCCGTCGACAAACGCTGAGCTGGCTCGCCCTTACAAAGATAATGAAATCTTCGATTGGTGCGCTCAGGAGTTCCTTCGCCTGCGAACATACGTTTAGGATCTTCGTCCGCGCGTTTTAATTGAAACACGCCAGCCGTGAATGGAAATTCACCCGGAACATTTTCAAGTTTCAAATAGCGAAAACGATCACCCCAATCAGCTATTTTAGGCACCACCACCCGACGGATTTTAGTTCCGCTCAGCGAAGTTCTGGTCAAAGGCTGACAAATTTCTTTATCCCGCACTTTGAACATCAATTGATCTTGCGAATAAGTCTTTTGAAGATTTTCAAAAGACTCAAGTTGAGTGAGCTCTTCGCTGGTGAAATCTTGACGTAAATCTTTTTGAACTTTTTCAATTTGACTACCATCTGATTTCAAAAGACTGCCAACCAACTGAATCGCACCCAATTGCGAGGCCTTCTTTGCTAAATCTTCAGTTCGTTTTTTATACTTTCGAACTGTACTAACGATTTCCGCCAAATAATTTTGCCGCTCAGCCGGGATTAAAATATTTTCTTCGGCTGACAAAATTGTTTTTCGGTATTCGGAAGCGATATCCCAACCCTTTTGCTTTTGAGCCAAAATATCTGTCATAGCAAAAAACAGTTGGTTGACTCCGCCATCGTTAAATTGCGATGCCTGAGTCAAGAAAACCGGAACTTTCACTTCATTATCAAAAATCTTACGAGAACGACGATACTGTTTCGATACGTCCCGAATGGCATCTTGGGCCCCTCGGCGATCGGCCTTGTTGACCGCGACCAGATCCGCAAAATCGATCATGTCGATTTTTTCTAGCTGTGACTGGGCACCAAAGTCCGAGGTCATCACATACATCGATAGATCACTGACTTCGGTGATGGCCATATTTCCCTGACCAATACCCGAAGTTTCAGCAATGATGAAATCAAAATCCAATTGCTTGCAGAATTCTAAAATCAGCGGAAGACTTCCGGCGATTTCTCGGCCTGAACCCCGGCTGGCCACGGAACGCATCAGCACCCGCGTGCGAGACAAAGAGTTCATACGAATGCGATCACCTAACAGCGAACCACCGGTTTTTCTTTTTGAAGGATCAACACAGACAACGGCAATTTTTTTATCAGGATAAGCGTTTAAATACCTTTGCACCAACTCGTCGATGAGCGATGACTTTCCCGCGCCGCCAGTTCCTGTGATTCCTAAAACCAAAGGCTTTTCACCCTTGCGCGCGAATTTTTCTAAACCCGTATCTTTTAGCGATAAAACCTTTTCGCCATTTTCAATTGCGGTTAAAGCACGGCCTATTTCAAAAGATGGAATCACATCTACGACTTCAGTGTTGGCCGATTTTTTTGTTTCGGCTTTGGCTTTTGAAAGATCAAAATCCAACCCCTCGATGATCATATTGATCATGCCATCTAGCCCAAGTCTGCGACCATCATCAGGATGAAAAATCTGAGATATTCCGTAAGCCTCTAATTCTTTTTTCTCTTCGTGAACGATGACGCCACCGCCGCCGCCATAAATTTTAACGTAGCCAGCCCCGGCCTGATCCAAAAGGTCCCGCATGTACTTGAAATATTCCATATGGCCACCTTGGTAGCTGGAAATACAAACACCCTGCGCACCTTCTTGAAGTACAGCCTTCACCACATCTGATACGGATCGATTGTGTCCTAGGTGAATCACTTCAGCGCCAAATTCTTGCAGCATTCGTCGGATAATATTGATCGTCGCATCGTGCCCATCAAAAAGACTGGCTGCTGTGACTATACGAATTGGATTTTTGGGCTGATGTCGATTCATGATTAACGTCCCTGAAATTGAGCTTTTCGTTTTTCGATAAAGGCCTTGGTTCCTTCTTGCACATCCATACTCAAAAATAGTTCAGCAAATTGCTCGGCCTCAAATTTCATGGCCGAATCAATTTCCAGATCATAAGTTTTTTGTGCTGATTTTTTAGCATGAGCCACCGCGATCGGACCTCGAGCGACAATTGCTTCAGCGGTTTTCATCACAGCTGGCATTAATTCAGCTAAAGGCAAAACTTTGTTCACAAGCCCCATAAATAAGGCATCGGCTGCGCTAGTCATGTTGCCGGTGAAAATCCACTCTTTGGCTTTTGGCAAATTCAAAGCCCGAGACAATCGAACGGTACCGCCAAAGCCTGGGATCAATCCCAATGTGACTTCTGGCAATCCAAATTTTGCATTTTCACTGGCATAAATGAAATCACAACTCAAAGCCAGCTCCAGTCCACCACCTAAGGCAAAACCATTCACGGCTGCGATCACCGGAATTTTTAAATTTTCAAAACTGCGAAAAAGTGCTTGTCCTTTTTCTGCAAAAGTTTTGGCGGTGCTTGAATTCAAAGTCGAAATTTCTTTAATATCCGCACCGGCCACAAATGCTTTTTCGCCAGTTCCAGTGATAATCAAAACTTGCGCTTCAGAAAAAGGCATTTCAGAAATTTTATGTATCGCACTTTTTAATTCTTCCAACACGACCGAGTTCAAAGCATTCATGCTTTCAGGTCGATTGATGGTCAAAGTCCAAATGGTTTTTTGCTTTTCATTTTGACGGTCGAGTTTTAAAGTTTGATACACAATAGCTCCTATTTCGCTTCGTATTTGTAAAAACCGCGACCTGATTTTTTACCCAGCCAACCTGCTTCAACATATTTTACCAATAGCGGGCAAGGTCGATACTTAGAATCACCAAGTCCTTCATGCAAAACGTTCATAATCGCAAGGCAAGTGTCCAAGCCAATGAAATCCGCCAAGGTCAATGGACCCATTGGCTGATTGGTTCCAAGCTTCATGGCGCTGTCGATGCTTTCCACAGAAGCGATGCCCTCATGAAGTGTGTAGATGGCCTCGTTGATCATTGGCATTAAAATTCGATTGACGATAAAGCCTGGCATGTCTTTAACGCTTTCAACGAAAACTTTTTCCATTTTTTCAGCCAAAGCTTTAGTTGCAGTGAAGGTTTCATCGCTGGTTTGCAAACCACGAATCCCCTCAACCAATTTCATCAAAGGAACAGGATTCATAAAGTGCATACCCACGACTTTTTCAGGTCGCTTGGTCACCGCCGCAATTTTAGTAATGGAAATGGATGAAGTGTTAGAAGCCAAAATTGCACTTGGCTTTACGACTTGATCCAGTTCTTTAAAAATTTTCAATTTCAAATCAACGTTCTCGGTTGCAGCCTCGACAACAAAATCACAATCTTTTAAAGCTTGTGCGTTTTCGCCAGTTTTAATTTTAGACAACAAAGTCTTTTTTTGCTCTTCGGTCATCGTGCCTTTTTTGATCAAACGATCACAACTAGAGGTGATGGTTGCGATTCCTTTTTGCAAAGAGCTTGCAGACACATCCATCATCACAACGTCTAAGCCGATTCCAGCTGCAACTTGAGCAATTCCATTTCCCATTTGGCCTGCGCCAACAACACCTAAAAGCATATGATTCTCCTGTCTGTAAGACTCACTTTTTTCACATAGGATTGGCTGGCTGTCACTGCACCCATGAGTAGGCCCCATAATTGACGCAGCACACACCGCAAATATTCGCCCCAGACCAACAATCTTAATTTGATTTTACGCAGCAGAATTGATGAAATTTCTAAATTAATTCAAAAGGAGAAACTGAGTGGGCCATTTGCGAATTTCCAAATCCTTATTAGCACTATTTATCAGCATTTCTTTTTTTGTCTTACCAAATTCAAGGGCTGAAAACTTAGCGCCTAGTAACGAAAAAGATCCTACTCAAAAAGAAGTCTCGATTTGCGCTGACCCAGATCCTCCGCCTTGGACCTATTGGGAGCGAGACGCCGAAAACAAACCGATTAAAACTAAATTTATCGGCTTTTCCGTAGACATTTTGACTGCAGCGTTTGCAAAAATGAATGTCTCCGTCAAATTTATTGGAAACTTGCCATGGGCGCGATGTCTAGAGATGGTTAAAATTAAGCAAGTTGATTTTGCCATGGACGGATATTTTGATTCGGAACGGGCCAAAGTTTTTGATTATTCTGATCACTATAACACTTTGACCCCGCAAGTTTTTTTCAACGCCAAAGCCCCAATTAAAATCAAAGGCATTGCCGACTTAAAAAAACACCAAGGTTGCGGCATGATTGGCGCCAGTTACGCTCACTACGACCTGTTGCCTTCAGATCTGGATACCGGCGTGAACACCTACGCTGCTTTGATTGAAAAGTTAAAGTATAAACGCTGCGAATATTTCGTCGAAGAGCTAGAAGTGATTACCGGTTATAAGTACGTAGGCGTTGATCATCTCAAAGGGAACAGCATCAAACGTTCGCCGGTCCCGGATGCAAAAGCGCCTTCCAAGTATATTTTTTCAGCTAAAAATAGCGAAGCTTCTAAGTTGATTCCGCAGTTTAATCAGGCGCTGGCAGGACTCATCAAATCCGGAGAAGCGAAAAAGTTTTGGAATAAGCACGCGCCCGACTTGAAATACAATCCATAGTATATTTTTAATTTAAAATATTACTGTTCAGGCGGAAAATCAAAAACGCCTGGTCGTTGTGAACTTCAGGATCTTCGAAATTTTTGTTGCCCCACAAAGTCACTGAACTTAGACGATCCACCGATGTTAAAGAAAAACCAAACCCCAAAGTTTTAACCATAGTCGAAGTTAACCGCAAATTGCTTTGCGACTGTTCATACCGAAACAGTAAATTCAAATCCCCGCCCAAATTGGCACAAACATCAAAATGTCCCCAAGCAAAAGGAAACTTATCATCATTTTGCAAAATTTCTCCGCGAGCACCTTCGAGTAATGCCAAATGTCTCTTCCATTTTCGGTAAAACGCCAAACTGCCGTGGCGATATTTAGAAGGCTCATTCACATCAAAAGCAAAGCCTTCTTTACTCAATTCAGTTGCCGAGTTCGCAGTCGACTGAGTGTTGGTGCGACCGACTTCGGCGGTTGCCAATGCTCCAAAACCTTCCGAGTTTTGATAACGCCACAAAAAAGTTTCCCACATTTTCTGATCAATGTTGGACCCACTTTCACCATTGTGCACAGTCACAGATGTCAAAAATGGTTTGCTCTCGGCCCGCAATTCGATTCCGTAATCTCGCCTTGTCAACCATCGATGATCACGAACTCGAGTCATCGGCAATTGCCACTCCCACTCGGGAAAAGCCCCTTCATAACCATTGGCAATCGGCAACAGTCCCGCTCGGATATCAAAATAGGGAGTCTTAGCCGTCACACTGGCTTCGACCAAATCCAACTGCCCTTTTTTTGCTTCATACCAAATTGCCGGAGAGGTTAAATCAGAACTACCGAAACTAATACTGCCACTTAGACTTTCGTCTCGCTGCCATTCAAATCCCAGCCAAGATTCACGAAGCTCAAAGCCTCCACGACTGGGTTCTTCATTTCTAATTTGTGGCGACATCGAGAACTCGGAAAACCGAAATGTTCCCATCCGCTCGACATCAGCTTTCACTTTGGCGCCAAATAAACTCAGAGCGAATATGACGCTAAAAAGTTGAAATCGAAATGGCTTAAAATTTATCCTGATTTGCACAAAATTAATTCTAATGGAATTTCTAAAAATGATCACGAAAATCAAAGATTTCAGGACTTGAGTGAAGACCTTCCTTTCAGCAGAATAAACGAACATGCGTTTATCTGTGTTTTTTCTGCAAAATTTCGCCTTCTTTTTAACCCTGGCCATTGCTTCAACCGGCAAAGCCCAGACTTCTGTTAAATTCTATAAGTCTCCAATGAGTCTATTTTCTTCGGGCGAGACCAACCCGAAAGAACTTGAAAAAACAAAAACTAAAAACCATTTCGAATTTTCCTATCTTGTGCAAAATGGACCCAATAAAAAATATTGGACGCGAGCTGAATCACTTGCAACCGACATCAACGTCAGTCAGTTTGCCACTTCATCAAAAACGAAAAAAATCTATAAATTAATTCGCAACTCGGGCAGCCAATGGTTAGGCGAGTCCACAGATTTTAAAGTTCAAGAGTGGCTTTCGATTCAAGAATTGACCCCTGTGACTGACGATCTTGGAAACATTTTGACTTTAACTTCCACCAGCATTCGCTCAGAACCAAACTGGAAAAGCGATTCGGTGATTCAAGTCCCAGCAAAAACAAGCTTAGCTATAAAGCGCTTCGAAGACACTTGGGCTTTGGTGCAATTTGAATCCATCGGTCAAATGACCGGCTGGATCGATCTCAGCAATGTGATCACCAAATACGATTTTGCTTCCTTTGTTTTGGTCGATAAAAAATGGTTGCCGGTCAACTACCGCGAAGGAAATCGCATGATTTCCATAGAAAAATCTGGCAGCAAAAAAGAAATTCCTCTCGATAAAATTTCAGCTCTGATGACCAAGCCGGACTTGGCCATTTCACTGGTGGCCGACGATTCTCAAAACCTATTGCTACGCCAAAATCTGCAGATTTTAAAGACTCAGGCCGAAGCTTGGAATTTGTCGCAGCTTTCTGGGCACGGCGAAGTTTATTGGAAAAATAGCACAAGTTCCAATCGCTTGAATCTATCACCGAATGATGATTCGACCTTAACAACCGAGCAGATTTTAAAACGCGAAGTCACCTCCACTTCTTTTCATCCTAAAAATCCAAATATGGGATTGGCAGCCAGCCAAGGAATTTACCTGACCACAGATGGAAAAATCTGGAACAAACTTCATCAATTCAAGAATCAAAGTTTCGCTGTTCTGATTGATGATCACGGCGTTTTTTATGTCGGAAATCAACGCAGCTTTGATGGCGGAAAAACTTTTCAGCCATTTTTAAAGTGGGAATCCTTAGCCCACATGATCGAGCAAAAACAAAAAAAACCCGCAGCTAAGATTCACATCGCTTCTTTGTCACTTCCCAGAGCGGGAATTTTACAAATGGACATCGAAACGGACTTGGGAAAATTACGAGTCGCAGCTAAAAACACCTACGATGCTGTGACCAAATGGGATTTTTTCTAAATAAATTTTATAGTGCATACCTATTTTTCAATAATAAGTCGTAATTTGAGTAGGCACGCTAATTCGGTAGGCGGTATCGACTCGCTCCCATTGATTCGATGGATTATCCCATTTGTCATTATTTACACAACTTGTATCCGTAATGAGAATCCCCCCTTGCACTTGATTCCCTGCCGCAGTTGGGTTGGCGCTATCACCAGCTACCTTCCAAACACCTCCGGGGTAATTTCCACAATCTTTATGTGACAATTTATAAAAATAGAACCGATAAAAACTTATCACTGTCCCGTCCGGCACAGACCCACAAGAGGATCCACAACCAGACTGTCCATAACCATATTTATCTGCATCGAATGGTCCTGACCGCTGTCCGACACCTTTGACCGCTGTCGGAGGAGCCGACACCACATCTCCGATTTTAGGAGTCATTCCTGTTGTTGGATCACGAACAATGCAACAGTAGGCTGCAGGTCCACTTGTCAATTTCGAATTGTCCCAGGCATTATTACAGTCCTCATCAACAGTCGGAGTTTTCAAACTGCTTCCAGTTTTTGAAGTACAAGTCAAATTCCCCAACGAGCCTATCACAGAACTATTCGAAACTTGCACAAGCCTGACAGGCACGTTGCTCCAATTGCCTCCAAACCAGCTATCTCCTGGTAAAGTGATCGAACCAGCTGCGGATCCGGCGGCATCACAATTCACCGTCGCCGGCGTTGTGATTTTCACCCAGATTGAATTTGCTTTTTGATATTCAAGCGTACAGCCACCGACCCCACCGTTGCCAGAACCTGCCGCCCAATTGACAGTAAAAGATTTGCTGTTCGGCGTATGCGTTAGAGATAGACCAGTCGGAAGAATCGATCCAAGCATTGTAGTAGAAGTTGATGTCGTTGTTGCTAAAACCGTAACAGTCGTTGTCACCACAGGCGCAGCTCCCACGCAATATCCTTGCCCCGCCATAGCCCCAATCGCTGCAACTCCGGTTGAAGAACAATCAAGGTTATTCGTAACAGGACATCCCGGATTACTGGAGGTTAGTAAAAACTGTCCAACTGGTGCAGCCGGATTTCCGGCGCATTGCTCAAGTGCTGGCTGAGGACCAGCGCAAAGTGCACCCAATTTTTTCAAATCAATTCCCGTTGGAATTTTTGCCGCAGCTGTATTGGCACAATCAAAAGAAAGCTGCGCTCGGTCTGTTAAAAAGACTCCTGGCAACTGAAATTCAGATTCTCGAGCGAGATTAGCAAATGGACTAGAGCTTGCTCCGGCGGACAATTGCGATTTCACTTTTAGGCTCACGTAATCACAGCTGTTTGAATTGCAAAACAAAGCAAAACTAGCAGTCGTGTTGACACTGAGTCCGCCCGGGATCACCGTGTTTGTTACAAAATTGGATATTGGTTTGTATTCAAGATGGCTCGAGTCACAGGTGCTGCCGCAAAATCCTTGGCAAGAAAGGCCCACTCCGCCTAAACATTTGTAGAGGTTAGAACCTTTGGTAAGATCATAGCCTGAATCCGTTAAGACCAAGCGAACCGTTTCCGTATTTTTTGCTTTCTGTAGGCTTAAAATGTGAGCTTGATTTAAAGCTCCCATGGCATTGCCGGCGACTTCTTGTTTTTTAACGTCGCCGACTAGGTAAGCAGCAGACATGCCGACTACGGACATGATCGCAAGACCTACTGTGATATAGGCGATATTCATTCCGGATTGATTGATTATTTTTTTCAACACTGATTAAGTGTTAAATCAAATCCAAGACAAGGCAATAACAATTTGAAACTCAAAAAAACCGATTCATCTGCTCAAAAACTTTTTGTTGCAAAAGACTTCGCTGATCGGTTGTGATTCCCGCCACCGGAACCACGGGTAAATACTGAACTGTGATGGTGCGTTTGGGTTTATCCCAATTTGCTAAGAACTGATCTTTACCTAAAATTTCCCTGGCACCCTTAATCACCACTGGCACCAATGGCATGCCCGAATTGATGGCAAAAATAAACGGCCCCGCCTTAAACGGCAAAAGTTTTTCTTCGGCACTTCGTCCACCCTCTGGCGACAACGCAAATTTTTCTCCGTTCAAGGCCCGAGTTTTGGCTTGTTCATAAACCTTAAATACTTGTTCTCTTCGTCCACGAGCAATAGGCAACACTCCAAATCTTCGCATGGCCAATCCCAATAATGGAATTTGAAAAAGTTCAATCTTGGCTCCAAAACGAAAATTGGGATAGGCCGCTGACATCGCAAAAATGTCAAAAAAACTGGTGTGATTAAATAAAAAAAGACAACTACCAGCAGGAATGTTTTCTAGGCCGATGACTTTTACGTCGACGCCAAAAACAGAAAGACTCACCTTAGCCCAGCTGGTCGTCACCCAAGTTCCAAATTCATAATTGGTGATAAAAAAAGCTCCGATGATTCCGATGGAACACATCAACGCCGTAAAAAATAGGAAAAATATTCCAGCCATTATGGATCTTAAAATGGTCAGCAATATCACGAATTCTCCGGGAACAAACGTTTTCGCGCCCCTGCTCTTTGTCGTTCTTTATAGGCGATATGCTCGGAAGGCCCCGAAAGAATTTTTTGATGGGATTGTTCGTCCATGATCTGAACTTCGTAGGGATAGAAAAAGGAAATCGGGCTTTTTTGATCCGGCAGTTGAATGCGAATCAACTTTCGGGCGATAAATTTAATAAAGCGATAATCCGCACCTGAAAAGGCGTTCTCTTTTCTAAAAAAATCAGCCTGATCTGCTTTGTCCTCTAAATATTTTGCTAAATATTGATCAATCTGTGCCACCGTCATCGCTTGCGCGTGGGGCGCCAATTGATGACAGGCCTGTAAAAATAAATTCACTGGATAAAGATTGTTCGAGGATTGGTCCGGCATAATGTGAGGAAAACTAATTAAATTTCCCTCGACCAAAAATCGCACCACTCGAAAAGTATCAAACATTGAGTGCGTCACAAAACGAACACCCAACTTATCAAATACACTCATCGCCAAGGCATCTGGCTTAGCTAAAAGCTTGATCACAGTGCTGGAAGAAGTCTTAAAGGGTTTAGCTTCGAATCCCTTTAAAGTGAGTGGCTCTGAATCCAAGGAATTGGCATCATCTCGCTTTAGGATCGTCGCCCCCGAAATACCATCGTGGTATATGCAGCTTTGAAAAGGAGCTAGGATTTGCTTTTGGATTTCTTCAGAAAACGAGGAAAAAAGATCATTCTCTGTGTGAACAAAAACGTGCATACAGCGCAGGATTGCACAAGACCACTTCTGTAGCTCTTTTTCTCGGGGATCGTGGGAGCTTGCGAACAATAGAAGCTTTCTAGGGTCTTCTAGAAGCTTTCGCTCGCGCAAAATTTCTGGAATTTCATCTAAAGTAAACTGCAGCTTTTCTTGAATTAAAACCAAAGCTCGGCGGTGATAGTACCAAACTTTTTCGACGTCCGCCGGAGACTCGCAATCAAAACCATATCCTTTTAAAAAGGCCTCGGCTTCTTTTAACGTTTGAAGATTGAGGGCTGGGATATCGATGGCAGACCGGCCGCCAACGACTGAATTGAGAACATGCTCATTGAATAAAAATCTTTGCGGCACCCCGCCTCACTTTCTGAGATCATCCACATAATCGCAGAAAATAAAAAAGTCGCAAGTCATCGACTTGCGACTTAGAGCGTCGTTTAACGCACATCGTTTTTTTTACATGCAACGGAAGAAGGAACAAGTTTGCATCTGGAAGTTTCCGATGGTTCCTGAAGTGATTCCGTTAAAGCCGCCAGATGTGTTTTGGAACAAGATTCTTCCGTTGAACACATTGCCACTGTAAGTTCCAGTGATAGTCAAAGTTCCGTATTGATCACCAAACACTAAAGTTTCGGATCCGTTTGAAGCTCTTCCCTGCTGAAGATAGAAAGTCGAACCAAATCGGAAAGGCTGATTGGTGCCGCCCTGACCGTCTGGTTGACCTACATAACTATCAGTCACAACCATTTCAATTTTTGAATTCTGCAGAACATTTCCAGTCGTTTTATCAACATAAATGTTGCCAGATATTGTGACTCCACCATTTGGATTGATGGTGCCAACGCTATTTGGATTGATTTGATTTCCGGCTCCGATGAAGGCCTTGACCATATTGGTATCAACTCCAGTGACCTGCGCCACTTGATAATTGTATTGCATCATCGGAAAGTTCGATGGACCCGACGCTGGCAAACCAGCCGTACCCACAGCACTGACGTTTGAGTTATTGTTGTCATCTTTCTTCTGACCGCAAGCGACCATCATTAAAGATAAAGCCATTAAACTAACGAACACCTTTTTTGTTTTCATAATAATCTCCTTGATTACACAGATAGGTATATCAAGGGTTGCGCCATCTTTTCGGGCCAGATGCCAGCCCTAATGGCTCTAAACTGTTTCCTAGGTATCAATCTGAGACAGAAAATGAAAAAGGCCCAGAGGTATCAATTCTGGGCCCTGTTGGGTCTTACATCTGACTAATGTTTAGACATTAGATGTTTGTGATATTAACCGCCACCACCGTAATCATAGGTAGGACAGCTCGGATCTGACGGTTCACGCATACATAATGTAGCCGCGTCACACTCCGCATCAACGCCAACTTGATCCACGTGATATTCGCACCATCCATTGTTACCACTTAGATATACTAGATTAGAGTTCGAGCATGTAAATGCATAGCGATTTACAGTTGGATGAAAATGTGTTCCAGGTAAGGTCGTTCTAACATTGGCTTGATTTGTATATCCGCCATTCGTAACAGCATTGATCAGGACACCCTCAATATATCTAATGCCTATATCCATACCCTGACAAATCTTAGCGCACTTTAAAGTTCCCACTGATGTTCCGGCTGCACAATTAGGATCTTTTACGGTGACATTCATAGAGCCCGGCTGACAACTGACTGTTACTGCCGAATTCCCCTGTTTCACAGCTTGCATTTCACAAGTGTAGCTTCCCGCACCTAAAGTATTTGCTGCCCAGGTTTGAGTCCCTATTGCGGGCAAATCACCCCAGCCGCCCATAGCTCCACCATTAGCCGCGCATCGAATTTGTACTTTCGAAGCGTTTGTTGAAGTGTATCCAACAGAAACTGCTTGAGTATTCCAAACGGTCGCTGGTGGTGCACTTGTGATCGCACAAGTTGGAGCAGGAGTATCGAATTGAACACCCACACATGAGCTGGCAGGAACGCCGCTCGTTGATGTTCCAGTCATGCACACATTTAACAAGCCATTGGCCCTGCTAACTACACGAGCACCGGTTTGATAAAACTGTAGTGAAGCACTAGGGTCATTTGTCGCATCCATAAAGCAACCAGGTTGATGGAAACCATCAACTCCCGTTACATTGGTAAATCGCGTGCCCTTTCCCGTCGTCGCATCCACTTCACACCAACTGTTATAAACATATGTCGTATTACAAGTTCCTGCACTTGTTGTGACTGTTGTGCCGACAGCGGCACCAGATGAGCAAGAATAGGTCGTAGTTCGAACTCCCGAATCGGCGACTGGAGTTTGTCCAACACCACAAGTCGGCGTGAATGCTTGAACCGATGGACCTGGGCAAGCATGACAGCCGCTGGTATTATATCCCGACGTTGATGTTGATGGTTGAACGTATGAACCTGTCGGACAAACAACATAAGTTGTCGTAAATTTAGTTCCTCCATTATATCCGGCACCACAGGCTACTGAAGGACCATTCGTCGTGCTAGGAGTACAAGTCACAGCATTTGGTGTACACGTACCACTATTTGTAGTCACAGTAGTCCCCACCGCAGATCCAGTAGCGCACGAATAGGTAGTTGTTTTCTGCCCAGAATTTGGAATTGGCGATTCATTAGCTCCACAAACTGGTGTAAATGATGAATAGCTTGTATTTAGACAAGGGTAACAACCGCTCGTATTATAATCCGAAGTCGTCGTAGACGGTTGCCCATAAGGACCATTCGGGCAAGTTATCACAGTCGTTTTATATTTAGTTCCTCCATTGTATCCAGCGCCACAGGCCACTTGCGAAGTGACGGCAGAACTTGGATTACAAGTCACCACCCGTGGAATTGTCGTCGTGGTCGTTGTTTGCGGCACTGTCGTTGTCGTTGTGGTTACAACTGGACATCCCGCCGAACAATTGCCGTATAGACAAGATCCAACTGACGAACCAACACCCACTTTTCTAGTACAGGTATTGCTCGACATATTATAAGTGTGACCGCCACAAAGACTATCATCATGACATTGCGCCGCTGTCTTACCAGCACAAACAGTCGAATAGGAAGCCTCAGCGTTCACCTGCCAGTTTGGATCTGCCTTCCAATGATCTAGACCTGCATTATCTCCACAACGGCCCTTACCTTTATACCAATTGTTTTGCACTGAAGCATCAGCGCAATTCATACAGGCATTCCAGCTCACTGGTAAGGTTGTGGTCGTCACTGGCGCCTGAGTCGTCGTTGTGACATTCGGCAAAGTGGTCGTCGTCGTTGTTGGACGCAATGTCGTCGAAGTCGTTGTCACTTGTGGAACTGTTGTCGTAGTCGGACGCAATGTCGTCGAAGTCGTTGTCACTTGTGGAACTGTCGTCGTTGTGACGTTAGGCAATGTGGTCGTCGTCGTTGTTGGACGCAATGTCGTCGAAGTCGTTGTCACTTGTGGAACTGTTGTCGTAGTCGGACGCAATGTCGTCGAAGTCGTTGTCACTTGTGGAACTGTCGTCGTTGTGACGTTAGGCAATGTGGTCGTCGTCGACGTTGTTGTGGTCTCAATCCGAACATAAATATTTAGATTTAAATATAGATCAAACTCACCCACCACGGTGTTTTTTACGTGAGCTTTGATTTGATTTAATCCAACTTGCGAATAAGTTTTCTGAAATGAATAGCCAACTGCCGAGTCTGTTCGAACTGGTCCTGGTAAAGTAGAAATTTCCCAAGTGATATCCGAGCCGGAATTGAAGTTCGAATTTAACAAACAGCTTGGCAATATCACTCGATGAAGCAATGTTGATCCCACCGTCGCAGAAGTTGAACCAGACAAAAGCGCTCCAGAAAGAGGACAGTCGGCAATTTGACCTACAACCGTAACTGGAAATTGTATGACCTTTTGTTTATTGGAACCATAATTGACCGTAGCCGAAAAATTAAAAACGGTCGGCAAAGTCGAAGGGACCCAAGCTTTCATCGCACTTAAACTTGTCGTTTGCACCGGAGAACCTTCTCCGAAATTGAAAACAACAGATCGAATTCCTAAATCACAGGAACCTGTTGGAACATTCTCTAAGCGATAGGTATTCAAAGCACCTGTCGTAGTCAAGCGAGCACCAGAAACAAATAGGTCATCCGCCGTTGGACAGCTTAGTTGAGAACCAGCATTGGTAATCACCACCTGCTTATAAACTTCTTTAGACGTTGAATCATTAGCAAAAACAAGTTTCGCCATCGAAGAATAAAGCCCTGCATTGACATAGGCATGATCTATTTCATCAGAATTTAATGGCGCTGTTCTTGTGGAAACATCTCCAAAATCGAATTGCGTTGTATGATTTGGATTGGCACAACCACCTGGCAGCTGAACCACAAAGTGAACATTTTCTTGAGCGGCTTTCGGATCATTTGCGGTTAATAAAAATCCAGAAGATCTTGAGCAGTTCACGGACGAATCACCCACGGTAAAGGGAATATCTATGACAACTGAAGAATTAGACTGTCCGTCGGCGAAAGCTTGGCTGATACCTAATAATATTAAAGGACTGACTTTGAGTTGATTCTCGAAGTTGGCAAAGGACTTTTCATTTTCGCAACTTTTAGACAAAGTCACTCGCATGAGGTAGGAACCTACATTCAATCCCTCACTAGCAGGAAAATTTCCACCGCTGGCGCGAACGGAATTCCCCTGCGCTATCGGATTATTTAGCCCATCTATTTTCATCAATTGCCAAGTGGCACTGTCTACGACTGAAGCGTTTGTGAGCCAAAAGTGAACCTGATCCCCAACTTTAGGAGAACTCCAAGCTCGAGCTTGTCCGCCCGAAATCACTTCTTTGGAAATATAAGGAAGCAAGTCGGCTTGAGTTAACGAACAAGACTTACTGGCCAAATTTAATTGTTCGCTGCCTGCAAATTGCACCTTTGCACAGTTCTGAAAACCCACTCCGATCAAAATCGAAAGACCCACCACCATCGAAATCTTTTTACTTAAAAATATAGACCGTAAAAGATTTTTAAATTGAGTCATCGTTCCCCCATGATCTTTCAAAAACAGCTTTTTTATCCTTTAGTTTCTCGGAACAAAACGCTGTATTCTAAAGGCTCTTGACGCTCAAATAGCCAAAACTGTTGATGATTCTCAATTTGAGTCACCAACAGTTTTACATTTTGATACATTGGATTTTTTTTTGAAGACTTGTTCGACAGCCACCGACACGTCGTTACGCAGAAAAGTAGCTGGCACCTAAGCGAATTCGGCGACGATTTCTTCAAGCGTAGCTTGAATTTCCTTGGTCGAGGTCGAAGCCGGCGCCACAAAAATGGTGTCATCACCCGCAATCGTACCTAAAATTCCGCGGGGTTTAACCATATCCAAGTGATGAGCCACAAGACCTGCTGATCCAGTCGTCGTATGAATCACAATCATCGAACCATTGTGATGAATTTCTTTTAACAATCCCTTTAATCCCGAGGAAATCTCAACCGGCAAACTTATTTGCTCATCCGGAAGTTTATAAGACGTTTCTCCGTCAGGAGTTGGCACTTTGATCGCACCCAGGCGACGCAAATCTCTTGAAATCGTACTTTGGGTCACATCAAATTTTTTTCTACGTAAAGCATCGCAGAGCTCTTCTTGAGTGCTGGATTCACCTTGTCTTAAAAGCTCTTTTAAAGTTTCTAAGCGTGCGCGTGCTTCACTGTGTGTTGTGAGTGCCATTTTTCTTTCTCCTGAAAAAGACCCATGAGCAAAGCTTTTTGCGCATGAAGTCTGTTTTCACTTTGTTGAAACAATCTTGATCTTGAATCTTCAATCATCTCGCGAGTGATTTCTTTACCCTCTTCGACTGGCATACAGTGCATGATGATCGCCTCTGGCAATGCCAAGCTCATCAATTCTGCATTGATTTGATATCCAGAAAATGCTTGCTCGCGGGCCACATTTTCAGATTCAAATCCCATGCTGGTCCAAACATCTGTGTAGACCGCGTGAACATTCTCAACAGCCTCCGAAGGCGTTTGAAAATTTTTAATTTCAGCGCCACCGACTTTAGCTCGCGCTTTAGCCCGAGCTAAAATTTCAGAATCAGGCTGATAGCCCACAGGACAAGCGTAATGAACATCCACACCTAAAAATGGAAGCAACAACAACAAAGAATGTAGCATATTGTTGCCGTCACCGATGTAGGCCAACTTCAATCCTCGCAGTTGGCCAAAGTTTTCAGCCAAAGTTTGCAAGTCCGCTAAAACCTGACAAGGGTGATGCAAATCACTTAAACCGTTGATCACTGGGATTTTCGCAACGGAAATCATTTTTTCTAAAATTTCATGTTCAAAAGTTCGAACCATTAAACCTTGAACATAGCCCTGCAGTACACGCATCGAATCTTCTGGAGTTTCTTTTTTTCGAACACTGCTCGTTAATTCGATCACGTTCCCGGCTAGCTCTTGTATTGCGACGGTAAAACTAACCCGAGTTCTAAGACTGGGTTTTTCAAAAACCAAGGCCACAGTTTGATTTTGCAAAGTGCCATGCCTGCGCTCTTTTTTTAAGGTGATGGCTGTATCGATTAAATTCAACAATTCAACTCGACTTAATTCTTCACCAGTTAAAAAATGTTTCGTCGCTAAGTTAAACATGGGCCACCGTTCCCACTAGATCACTCCACAAACCATCAATGGCTTGCTTGCCGCTCATGACTCGAACTTGCCTAACTCCGGATTTAAGCGCTTCTAATACCGTCAGCACCTTGGTGTACATGCCGCCTGTGACGATTTGACTTTCGACTAATTGTAAAAGTTTTTCCGCACTGATGCTCGAGATCAACAAGCCCTCGGAATTTAAGATTCCAAATTGATCTGTTAAAAAAATCAACTTATCCGCTTTTAGACTGCAAGCCAATTTGCAAGCCGCCCAGTCCGCGTTGATATTGTATTTCTCACCATAGCGACCCACTCCGATGGGAGCTATCACAGGAACAAATTCTTCTTTTTGCGAAAGGGCTTGTTTAATTAAAAGTGGATTCACACTTTGAACTGCACCGACTTGACCAAGCTCAATGCTAGTTTGAGCACACAACAAAGTATTATGTTCCGCTCCGGAAAATCCTAAAGCCGGAATTCCCGCACGATTCAGCTCGTCTACCAAGGACTGATTCATCTGTCCAAACAGAACATCTTCAATCACCTTCATCATCTCAGGAGTAGTTTGTCTTTGACCGTTGATAAATTTCCAAGAAATTCCTCGACGAGTCAGCTCTGCATTGATCGCGGGACCTCCGCCATGGACCAACACAACTTGGTAACCATATTTTCGGTAAGATCTGATGGTCTCGGTGACTTCACCTAATACTGTCGGATCTTGCAAAGAAGATCCTCCCAACTTTAATACGACAAGTGGCTTCTCTTGATGTGAATTCATGAATACTCCGTATTGATGTCGACATATTTTTTTGACAAATCACAACCCCAAGAAGTGACCTCGATAGGTCCCGACTTGAAATCTACCTCTACAAAAACTTTCGATTGCTTCAAAAGCGCCCGAACTTCTTCACGAACAAAACTTAAAGGCTGGCCGTGTTCGAAAATCTTCACACCTTGCAAGGTCAAAGACATTTTCGACAACTGACTTGCTGGAACTTGCTCGGCACCCAGTCTTGCTAAAATTCGGCCCCAATTTGGGTCTTCGCCGTGAATCGCTGTTTTAATCAAAGGCGACAAAGTCACACCCCGAGCCGCACGACGAGCGACGATGAGATCATCCGAGCCCTTTAAATTCACTTCGATTAATTTTGTGGCCCCCTCGCCGTCAGCCGCAATGCTCTTGGCAAGAAAAATTGAAATATCAGTGACTGCTTTTTTAAATTTTAAAATGTCTTCTGCTAAAGTGACTTCTACTTTACTTTCACCATTGGCCATCAAAAAACAGCAGTCGTTGGTCGACGAGTCCCCGTCCACCGAAATCATATTGAAACTGACATCGGTCGATTCCTTTAAAGTCGTTTGCGCTAAATCTTTAGAAATCTTCGCATCCGTTAAAATGTAACCTAACATTGTTGCCATATTCGGATGGATCATCCCAGATCCCTTTGAAATTCCAGTGATACGAATTTCTCCGCCCGATAACAAAACACTTGTTGTTACTGTTTTAGGCACAAGGTCCGTTGTTAAAATGGCCAAAGCAAAACTTTCTGCCGTTTCCGCTGCCCGATCGATCATTTCCGGAATGCTTGGCAAAATTTTATCAATTTCCAATTGTTTGCCGATCACGCCAGTGCTGGCCACTAAAACTTGACCCAAATCACAATTCAAATTTTTCGCAACCGCCGAAACCATCATCAGATTTTTTTCAATGCCTTCGCTACCAGTGGCCGCATTGGCTTGTCCAGAATTGGTGACGATCGCACGAATATTATCCGCCGGCAAAAGCGCTTTGCTGTGTAAAACCGGAGCCGCCTGACATTGATTCAAAGTAAAAACACCTGCAGCCACGGCCGGCACTTCCGAAATTAAAATTCCAATATCAGGACGATATCTGCGAACACCACAGTTCACACCACTTGCTGAAAAACCTTTTGGCAAAATTGTTCGATGAAGTCCGGGTCCTGGTGTCACGTTAATGCCTCCAAACATTCCAAGCCTGTGTGATGACCTAAATCCATCACTCGATTCATATTTTCAACAGCCTGCGCTGCCGCACCTTTTAACAAGTTATCAATACATGAGAACAAAAATAATTTTTTCCCAACCACTTGATAAGTGATGTGGGTCTTTGCGGTTCCGACAACCTGCTTTAAACTTAAAAGCTCGGGTCGACTGTCGGTTCTTGCAAATGAAACCAGCGAATTGCCGTCATAAACCTCAGCAAAGGCCTGCTCTATTTGTTCAATGCTGGCATTGGTGTTGGCAAAAATGCTGGCAATGATCCCGCGCCTGGTCGCCAATAGCGATGTCGTAAAATGCGGATCAATTTCGATTCCAGAATATTTTTCGACATATTCAATGATCTCGGGCAAATGTTGGTGCTTGCCAACTTTATAAGGAAGACATTCACCGTCCACTTCGGTGAACAGCAAGTTTTCCGTGGCTTTTTTCCCTGCGCCTGAAGTTCCTGATTTTGCATCAATGACAATAGAACTTGGGTCCAACAAACCCTTCTTCAAAAGCGGGATTAAGGCCATCATAACGGCACTGGCATAACAACCCGGATTTGAGATCAACTTCGGCTGATTTTGCTTGGGTCCAACAAAAGGAAGCAATCCATATTCAGCCTGCTGCAAAAGGCTTTGCTCCGCATGTTCAAAGCCATACCATTTTTTGTAGCCATTTTTTTTAAGACGAAATGCGCCCGAAAGATCAATCACAGTTTTACCGGCCGCTAAGATTTTAGGTGCCAACTCAATTGAAACTTCCGCCGGAGTCGCTAAAAAAACAAAATCCGTTGGATTTTTTTGAATATCTAAATCCGTTTCACAGATCACATTCTTAGCCAAAGGATTGCTAACCAATGACGCCAATGAAAATTTCTGAGTGGCATAACAATGAGTCAACTGAACACCTGGATGCCTTAGCAATATTCTTGCTAATTCCAATCCCGTGTAACCACGAGCGCCGACGATAGAGGCTGTTTTTAATGCTTTTGTTGCCGTATATTTATGCATATATCGTGCATATTTATGGCTTGTAATCGCTTTGTCAATGCATAAAATTGTATTTTTTATTTGACTGCATAATTATTCCGTTGTTCACTCCGTTTATGCAAACCCAGATTGGGTGATTTTTTTGTCTATATAAGGAGAACTCGATGTCTAAAGTTTTACTTGTTTACTCTGGTGGTCTCGACACTTCTGTCTGCATTCCCCTGATGCGCCAAGAATATGGCTACAAAGATGTGATCACGGTCACTGTCGACGTTGGGCAACCTCAGGCTGACATTCAACAAGCTGCTGAAAAAGCAAAAATTTTGGGCACCGAACATTATACTGTTGATGCTAAAGAAGAATTCTCAAAAGATTTTTGCTTTGCAGCCATTCGCGCCAATGGTGATTACCAAGGCTATCCAATGTCGACTTCGATTGCTCGTCCTTTAATTGCAGCAAAAGCGGTTGAAGTGGCGCAAAAACTTGGCGTTAAAGCTTTTGCTCACGGCTGCACAGGCAAAGGCAACGATCAATTTCGAATCGAGTTTGGAATCCGCACCTTGATGCCTGATTCCATCATCCACGCCCCTGTTCGTGAACGCAATATGACCAGAACTTGGGAAATTGAATACGCCAAAAAGAACAATGTCCCTATTCAGCAGTCTTTGGAAAAAATTTGGAGTATTGACGAAAATCTTTGGGGACGATCCATCGAAGGTGGCCGCCTTGAAGAGCCAGATTTTGCTCCGCCAGAAGAAATTTTCCAGTGGACCAAAAGCCCAGAAAAAGCGGCAAACGAAGCCACCGAAATCACTTTGCAATTTAAAAACGGAGTTCCAGTTTCATTGAACAATGAAACTTTGAGCCCCGCTCAATTGATCATCAAAATGAATCAGTTGGCTGGCGAAAACGCTATTGGCCGAATTGATATCATGGAAGATCGTATGATGGGTCTTAAAGTTCGTGAAAATTACGAGTGCCCAGCTGCGACTGTTTTACTAAAGGCTCACAAAGCCATCGAAAACTTGGTTTTAACTCGCGATGAAATTCGCTTCAAACAAGTGATCGATCTAGAGTGGTCGAAACTTGCATACGAAGGACTTTGGTGGGATCCGTTCAAAACTGATCTTGAAGCTTTTATCGCCAGCACGCAAATGCGTGTTAACGGCACTGTGAAAATGAAACTTTATAAAGGCCAAGCCATTGTCATGGGTCGAACTTCCCCGTGGGCTCTTTACTCTGAAGATTTAGCGAGCTTTGATTCAACCACTTTTGATCAACGCGAAAGCACCGGAGCCGTTAAAAATTTCGGAATGCAACCACGCATGTTCAAATCCATTGCAGCTAAACTTCAACAAGGAATGTAATTTCAGTGAAACTTTGGGGCGGACGTTTTGAAGAAGAAACCAACAAAGAGGTCGAAAAGTTTTCGGCCTCGATGAATATTGATTCCCGCCTTTGGATGGTGGACATTCAAGCATCTATCGCCCATGCCCGAATGTTAGGCTCGGTCAATGTAATCTCACCAAAAGAGTCCGACGAGATCATCAAAGGACTATTGTCTTTAAGCGAAGATATTCAAAATCAAAAAATTCAATTCAATGCTGATGCTGAAGATATCCACTCGGAAATTGAGAAAAATTTAACTTTAAAGATTGGCGCCGTGGCTGGAAAACTTCACACGGCTCGCAGTCGCAACGATCAAGTGGCCACAGACACCAGACTTTATCTTTTGGGCCAACTGGTTGAATTTGAGCAAGAGCTGAAAGCTCTGCAAAGTTACTTTGTTAAAACTGCCAAAAACAATCTTGAAACTGTGATGCCAGGCTTTACTCACCTGCAACACGCTCAACCCGTAAGCCTAGCTCATCATTTGATGGCTTATTTTTGGATGTTTCAGCGGGACAAAGATCGAATTTTAGATAGCCGCAAACGAGTTTCCTCTTTGCCACTTGGATCTGCCGCCCTAGCTGGCACTGGTTTTCCATTGAATCGCGAGCAAGTTTCAAAAGAATTAGGCTTTACCAAAGTTAGCGAAAATTCTTTGGACGCAGTTTCTGATCGTGATTTCGTCATCGAATTTCTTTCGAATGCTTCAATTATTATGATGCACTTGTCTCGACTGTGCGAAGAGCTGATTTTATGGAGCACGCCTGAATTTCAATTTGTCCAATTGGGCGATGCTGTCACCACCGGAAGTTCGATCATGCCACAAAAGAAAAATCCAGATGTGGCCGAATTGATTCGCGGTAAGGTCGGCCGAGTCTACGGAAGCCTTATGGGCGCGCTGACGACATTGAAAGCATTGCCACTGAGCTACAATCGCGATCTTCAAGAAGACAAAACCTATTTATTCGAAGGTTTGGATACGACCAGGGCTTCAGTTCGTTTGATGCTCATCATGCTAGAAAATGCCAACTGGAAAACCGAGAAAATGTCTGGCGCCTTAAGTGGTGATTTTTCAAACGCAACCGATCTTGCCGATGATTTGGTGAAAAAAAATATGACCTTTAGGCAAGCTCACGAAGTGGTGGGAAAAATTGTCAACGATTGCATTAAAAACAACCAGAAATTGGAAAATCTAAGCATTACTGACCTCCAAAAATTTAGCCCCTTGTTTGATCAACAAAGTGTGAATTGCGTTCAACACTTACAAGTCATGCGAGCCAGAACTACCGCCGGCGGAACCTCTCCCAACCGAGTGTTGGAACAAATTCATCAAGCCACTGCTTTATTAACTTAGGCTCGGGAAGCTCCACATTGGCAAAAATATCGACTTCTACACTAACTGAGCCCTTCGTGATTGTTTCGCCTGAACGCGCTGGCGAAAAGATATCTTCAATTCAAGAATCAATTATTACAGACCTATATAAGAAGTTCGGAGCCATTCTTTTTCGGGGATTTAGTTGCGACCAAGAAATTTTAGCAGAACTGGCGGAGCAGTATTGCACAAATACACTCATGAATCGGAGTCCCGGCAGAACCACAATAGATGAAGATGCGAACATTCAAACTGTTAACCTCGGTACCGCCCCATTTTCATTGCATCCAGAATTATCCAGATTGCCTTGGAAACCTGATGTTTGCTGGTTTTGCTGCCTAACACCACCCGAATCTGGCGGAGAAACGATCATCTGCGACGGAATCCAGATTGTAAAAGAAATGAATAATCCCATTCGAAATGCATTCGCTACTCGTCGACTGCGCTACACATCACCTTTAACAGGCGAAGAGAGCCTTTATTGGTTTGGCAGTGATTCACCGACTGAACATCAGCTCCAAAATCCACCAAAAAACTGCCCGTTTGAAATTATCGACCTGCCACAACAAACATTGAAATCGTTTACCTTTCCAGCCTTGCACAAACCCATGTTTTCGTCGGACTTGGCTTTTGGAAATTTTCTTTTATTTGCTCGTTATACCAAACAGAACTTAAAATTTTTTCCCACCTTTGAAGATGGAACACCTGTTCCCGATGAACTCGTCACCGCGGTGAAAAAGATCAGTGACAAGATCAGCATCCCAATTCAATGGCAAAAGAGCGACCTTCTTATGCTCGACAACACCAGGTTTATGCATGGTCGCAATAAAATTTTGGACGACAAAAACCGATTGATCCTAAGCCTTTTTGGGTATTTAAAATTCGCTAAACCCAATTCGGAAGAGCTAGCCAACGCCCCTTGGAGAATTAAAGGGACACAGCTGCCTAGTTAAATTAAGCCACAGCTTTATTAGATTTTTCCTTTTGAGGTAGATCACCAACAACTTTCGGCAAGGTCAGCCTGAAGGTGGTGTTCTTTTCGCTTTCAACATATTCCAAGTCACCACCATGAGCTCGAGCCAATCCTCGAGAGACACTTAAGCCAAGGCCAGTGCCTTTTCCAATTTCTTTGGAAGTGACAAATGGATTAAAAAGCTTTTCTCGGATATGAACTGGCACTCCAAAGCCAGAGTCAGTCACATCAATTCGAACTTGATGCTCTAACGCAATGACCGCCACTAAAATTTTAGACTGGTCCTTACCTTTCACTTCATCGATCGAATTATTGATTAAATTTAAAATGATTTGCGAAATCTGAACTGGACGAACTTGAATGTTGGCTTCCAGATTTCCAGTAACTGAAAATTCAATTCCTTCTGTTTTCATTCGCTCATTACAAAACTCTAAAGTCTCATTTATGACCTGGCCAACAGTGGCCACCTCAGAAGGTAGCTGATCTCCCTGTTGAGAAAAAGATATTAGCCCCATCACGATCTTATTA
>CAZDHC010000012.1:0-28472 GCA_964505225.1 uncultured Bdellovibrio sp.
ACAAGGTCGATGACGAACATCATCCCGGCCGTGCAAGAAACGACGCAGATACTGACGGAGACGCCGCTCTACACGAATATGAACGTCCGCGGAGATAGCCTCGGGCCGGCCGTTGAAACGCTGATTCGGATGAACGTTTCGTCCATGCTTGCACGAGCCGTAACTAAGACCGATGCCGCCTTCAAAGAGATGAAAAAGCTCGGCGTGAAGATGAGCCATAATGATTTCGAAGATGCTGTTGGTCGGGCCATGCGGAGGAACGATGCTGACCCGAATCCGCATGTTGAGCGGGCTGCAGCCGCGTGGCGAGCGGAGGTGGCCGAGCCGCTGAAACGCCAGGGGATTGAGCTTGGACTGCTGCCAGCCGATGTAACGCCGGCTGGGGCGCTTAGTTATTTCTCTCGTATGCATAATCAGAAGATGTTGATCGCGCAGGAGCCGGACTATAAAGCCCGCGTTCGGCCTGATGTTGAAACGCTTGTACAGGAGTCGTACAAACGGGACGTTGAGGAGACGAATCAAAAGGTTCTGCAACTGAAACAGGATATTCAAGAGCTTGGCCTGGAAGGAACCTCACGGGTTGACGCCCTTGCCGATATTGAGGCCGCGGTGCAACGAGCTGATATGGAGCATCCGGAGGCCTCGCTGCTGCGGGAAGAGGTGAAAGGACTGAGAGCGGAGTCAGCCCGGTTGAAGAAAGAAGGGAAGGTAAATGAAGCCGAGACGGCTCGGGTTAAAGCTAATGAAATGATGGCGAATGGGAAGGAGCTGCTGAAAGCCTATAATGAGACCGTGCGGCCGCTGCTTCGCAGCCGGAAGAATGTTGAGCAAAGTGTTGGGGCGATGGCGGAGGAGGCGGAGCGGATTCGTGGTCAGTTGATTGATCTGGAAGAGACGCAACTAAGATCGCTCCAGCGTCTCGTCGCTAGAGGTCAGAAGGTCGAGAAGGAAATCGGTCGGATAGACCAAATCGACGTTGAAGGCCGGATGGTTGAGCTGAAAGAAAAGTTCGAAGACCTCGGCCGACAGTTTGACGGGGCGGCTGAGGCCACTCGGAAAATCATTGATAAGATGAAAGCGGATGCGGAGCAGGCGCTAAAGGATCGACGGCTGGCACAATATAGTCCGGAAGGAACTTTTAAAGCGGTTCAAGAAATGAATAAGGTCGATACCGAAGCGGCTTTTAAACGGAATCAGATGATTGAGAAGCTTGAAAAGGTGGAAGAGCAGCAGCGGACTCGAGCCGCTCGAATGGACGCGATTACGAAAAAGCTGGATGAAACGGAATCGCTGGACCCAGTTGAAATGCGGGAAGCGGTGAGGGTTGCGACGGAGGAGCTGAAGGTTGAGATTTCAGCCTTGACCTCCCGCCGGTCGGAGCGTATGCTGAGGCTGGTGGAACGGCTTGGCGAAGCCAGCCCAGAAAAGACGAAGGCGGTGCAGGGGCTGAGACAGGGGCAGATTGATCGGGTGCTGAGCCGGTTTGAGGAAAAGTGGAAAGGGACCGGCGCGAACCTTGATGGATCGAGAGAACCGATCTTTGATCGAGTCATTAACGATATTGTTGATGAATATTTCGAGAAGGTGTCGGGCCGGAATCGCTATGGCGAGGTTTCTTCCTCAGCTGAATATGCTGTGACGATCACGAAAGGGCCGCTTAAGAGTCGAACGGCCTGGGTAAAAGATGAAACAGTTGAGCCGTATTTAGAAAATAATGCTCGAATGGTGATGGAGCGTTACGTTAGAGTAATGTTGGCTGAGATTGAGCTGACGAAACGGCTGGGCTCGGCGAACCTAGAAGATATTGTTGGAGAGAACGGAACGATTAAAGCAAACGCGAAGAAGATCACTGATCAAATTGACGCTGCGACAGATGTGGCGCAGATCAAGCGAATCACCGGGAAGAATTTTGGGAAGGATCTGACGCTCGCGAAAGAGAAAGCGAGGACATTTGTTGATGGACAGCTGAATGAAGGATTGAGTGACATTAACTCTCTCCGTGATATTCTTCGGCGGAGCTATAAAGCTGAGGCGCAGTCGAGCGATTGGGGGCGGATCGTCAAGGCCGGAAACATGGTGAACTATATTCGCCTGTCGGGCGGTTTCGGCATTACCTCGATCAACGATATGTTTATGCCAGCGTTTCGTCACGGGCTGACGCCATTTATCGGCGAGAGTGTTGTGCCGTTGCTTCGTGGACTTGAGGGCGCGAAGCTTTCGGTAGCTGAAGCGAAGCTAGCCGGGCTCGTCGTCGAACGCGTTAATCAGCACCGTATGATGGCGCTGATGGAGATCAACGATCGCTTCGCGAATCATACTCCGATGGAGCGGCTGCTTTCGAGTATGTCTTCGCTGGCGAGCAAGTTCAACGGACTGCAATATACGCAGGACGTGGGCGAGGCGATCTCGTCGGTGCTTTCGCAAAACCGGATTATTAACTCGGTTAAGGATGGGAAGAATGGAAGTCTGCTTGCCTATCTCGGAATGGAGCCTCATATGGAGGCCCGGCTAGCGAAGCAAATGGTGGATTTCGCTGAATTGAAAGATAACGTCTGGGTTGCGAACACGGCGAAATGGCAGGATGAGGACGCTGTGCGGCTTTATCGAGCGATGGTCTCGAAGGACGTTACGACTACAGTTGTCCGACCCGGTATTGCTGATAAACCGCTTTTCGGCCACACGCCGACCGGCCAGGCGATTTTACAATTCCTCTCGTTTCAACTTGCTGCAAACCAACGGATCATGATGAGGGGAATGCAAGAGAGCCCATCGCGGTTTATTTCTGGACTGGTTGCGTTGAGCGGCCTTGGCATGGGGATTGCGTATCTGAAGTCCGTCGCAGGCGGAAAAGAGACGCATGAGAAGTTTATGAAGAACGCAGAGAATCCGGGTTGGCTGATTTCCGAGGGCTTGGATGCGTCGGGCCTCTTGACACTACCTTTCATGATCTCGAACGATATTGAGAAGATTACAAAGGCGATGGGGAATCCTTTCAACCCGATCAAGACGCCGCTGCGAGCGGTTGGTGGAGAGCCATCGGAAGATGCGAGCCTTTATAATCAGACGCTTTTGCGAAGCTTTGCCGGCCCGACACTAAGCCTTCCTGACGATGTGGCGAAAGCGGGCGGCTCGGTCATCGACTGGATGCGCGGGAAAGAGGTCTCGCAAGCGCAAATGAAGCGGTTGCAGTATATGATCCCGTTCGGAACCTTCATTGGGATGAGGGATGCGTTGCAGGCCCTTCGGGGCGATCATGTGATGCAGCGGTAGATACCTATCGTTCGCCCGGCGAACGATGCGTATCTAAAACTCGGTTTTATTTCCAGCCTCATACGCCATTAGGCCGCCTAACGGTTTCGGCTTGAGCATATTTGACTTCACCATGATCTCGATTATCCGAAGAACGCTGTGAGCCGGCACACGTTCGCGGAGGAACGAGACAATCCGGCCCTCGATAACAGGTTTATTCTCCTTCATCGCGATCTTCATAACGAAGTAAAACGCTTCTTCGATCGCAGCCGAGTCACCGCCCGAGTTCATCGCTCGGAAGATGTCTGGCATGAAGGCCTCGGCCTCAATCAGCCAACCAAGTGCGGCTTGGTAATGTGAAAGAGTGACCTCAAGACCGTTGCCGCTTGATGCGGCTGCAACCATACAAAGCTTGAGCAGATGGGAGGTGCGACGAGTGATATAACTAAGCAGCTTGGGGTGATCTGGAATTTGTTTCTTGTCGTCGAGGTGCCACGCCTTGATCGCGTCAGCGGCTTCGTCCGTAAAGCCGACTTTGCCATAGATCGCTCCTATCATTTTGAGGTCGCCGAGGAGGGCTTTGTAGGTTACATCGTCGATACTGCGATAGTTGAATAGGGGGGTGATAATGGCCTCGCCGGAATAGATGAGGAGGGTTCGGGAAATGAAGCCTTGGGTCCAAGCGCCCTCGGGAAGAAGGGCGGACAAGTATGATGGAGTTGTTGCGGCGAGGAGATTGATTTGTGGATGTTTGATTTCGAGCTTTAAATCCTTCGTCCGTTTTCGCTCGACGTAAGGATTACAGTCGTAAAGATCGGTGAGGGTGTTCATAAACTCATTGTCATAACCGGGGATGAGAACACCGAGTTCGCCGGAGAGAACGTTAAGAGTGTTAAACTCGATATAGGGCGGTTCCAAGCCGGGGCGGAGAATAGCTCGTCGGGCGTCGACGAGGGAGTCGATTAGCGACGCCTTCGAAACTGACGTTGGGGAGATTTTATGGTCTGGAAGATCGCGCCAAAAGTGGCCGGTTTCTGAAGCGGCCACGGTCTTACCTACGCCGGGTGGCCCGACGAGGACGATGTAGAGGTTTGGGAACAGCTTAGGCCCGAACGGTGTGACCCAAACCTTCTGCTCCAGTGCCCCGGCCACGGCGGAGATAGCTGCCCATTTCCGAAGAAGTCTCGGCGACGGCAGCCCATCGGTGAAGTCAAGGAACCCCTCGACCCAGTTCTCGTATTTACGAGACTGCATTTAGAACCTACGGTCAAGGGCGGTGCGGATAGGAGAGCGGGTGCGGGTGTCGTGGCCTTTGAACTTGGTCAGACCATCAGGATTTTCCGGGCTGGCGTCGGCCCAATTCCAGCCGGTCTTGGCCTCGCTCGGAATGATAAGCGTGCGGCCGTGAGCGAGTTCGATTGGAACGCGAAGAGCCTGGACGAGTTGGGGGACGATTACGTCTTCCTGTTTTTCAGGAAACTGAACAACAATCGCGTCATGGATTTGAAGGAGCAGTTGGCTGATATTAAGTCGCCATACATTAAGCATCCCTCGGTTAAGAAGAACACCGACCGTTCCCTGGGGTCCGTATGCGATCGCCTCGCGAAGTGTTGTGTCATCATTTCTCCGACCAAAGAACCAACGTCGATGCCCTGTAAGTGTATACAGATGCCCTTCTGACTGCAATTGCTGTGAGACCCATTGATGCCATTTGGGAATAGCAGGAAAAGCTGTGAAATATCGGGTTTGAAAGTCTTTAATGAGCGAAGTCTCCAGCTTAGTATGCTGTGCCATCGTCGGGGGCTTGCCGTTATAGTTGCTGTTTCCTGTCACGCAGATTTTTTCTTTGTGTCGAACGTAGAACCAACTAGATGGAACAGTTGGACATAGAACTCGAATATCAGACACATTGATTTTATCATGCTCTACCGATTTTCCAGCTGTCCAACGTCTATTGTTTTGTTGTAGTGAATATGCTGGATTTTGTCCGAAACCGGAAACGCTGACGTTAATGTTTCCGCCAATTCCTCTCAATCTCCCAAGAGTTTTGATCCAGTTTAAATGTTCTTTATCAGCCGAAAAAAGACTAACGGACGTATTAGCGATGTGCCCGTCCCAATATTTATATTCGTCAAGAAAAGCGTCTAGTGCCTCTGTAGACCAATTAAACATGTAAGGTCCGGCTTTCTTTTCGCACGAAAATCCAACTCTATATTTTGAATTTTCGTTCTTTTTAAATTCAACGTTATATAGCTCGCATAGATATTTTAAGCGCTTGATTTTACGCTGTTTATGCAGATGAAATACTGTAGATTTTTTAGATATAATGTGCCCGTCAGACATAATAGCTGCAATTAATCTCGCTGGAGGATTTTCAGTTCCACCGATAAAACCAAAGCCGAGTGGCATGTGCGTGCCCGGGCCTTGCGAAGCCAGTTTTTCTTTCAGTGGTGCATCTGAACTTGTTCGATAAGGAACTCGATGATCGTCGGTCATATTAAGTGATATTGAATTTCCTTCGAATGAGTTAAGTGTTCCAGTATATTGAAAATCAGTCCATGCAGAAACACTCTCAAATTTAGATTGTGTTTCGTTCCAGGTCATGATAATTTCAGGTTTATCTGAAATCGAAACCCAGCCTTCTGGTGTTAAAACTTCGTGATCCTCTGTCAAACAGCCGTGCCCAAGGACCTTAGCCATGTGACGATAGCTGTGCTGTCGGTAGAAAGGCTGTTCGGCGATCGATTTATCGACTCGTAAATCGCCAGTCCACGGAAGGTTCGTCCAGCCCATTCGACAGACAGAGGTATGTAAGTCACCTGATTCACAGGCATCAAGGTATCCTCCGTCATGAAAAAGGTTCCAGCAGATCGCGCCCACGGCACGGGACTCTGCTTGTTCAAGGTCGATGTAAGCGAGCTTCATTCCAGGGTCGGCGACGAAGGGCCGACGGAGCTGGTTCTCGATGTTCTGGAAGTTGCCGCCAGTGCCGAACTCGTTCATTGAAGAAGAAAAGCGGAAGGTAGTCGTGCCGGCGATGTTGTAGCTGGTCCGCGCCCGGCCGTCCGAGTCGACGGAGGTTTTAAGCGTGGAGATTTTCTTCCCGATGTCTCGCATGGCGAGGAGATGGGAGATGATCGGCTTGGCGAAGAAGTAGGACTGAAGTTTCTCCAGGGCGTCGCGGTTTACAGTTGGCGAATACTCACCCTTAGTATTCCGCTTCCGCACCGGCGGTATTTTCATTACAGTGTAGAATAAATTCATGAGCGCTGCGTTGGAGCGCCAATTGATTATGAGATCGAAGACTTCGTAGAGAATGCGGTTGAGCTGTTTCTCCAGTCGGAGGATGTCTGCTTCGTATGCAGCGATAGACTCTGCTCGCGTAACTGCGTCGATACGAATGCCTCGGAGGCCCATTTCAAGTACAGGGGCCTGGAAAGAGCGGGATAGTTCATAGGCTTGGCTAGAGGCGTTATCGAGTTGGGGGGATATTTCATTGAAAATCTCCAGAGTTAAACAACAGTCCAAACCATTATAGACCCAATCTTTTTCCATCTGACTTGTCAATGAAGTAGGCGTGAGATCAGCTGTGTCGATGATTTTCACAGGCCCAACTCCGCTAGAAGATCGACAACGGACGTCTTCACTGATCGCTCTTGAATAGGTTTATTATGAAAAATATTTCGAGGATGTGTGTTAGCGATAGCGTTGATAATGGCTTCGGCGAAAGTTGCCCCTTCACCTCGACCAATATCAAAAGCGTGGATGAATACAGCCGCCTCCCATTTGTCAACTTGGTTGTGAATGTAACAAAGGCGACCGCCGGGCGGGATGTGGGAACAGGCTTCCTCGAAAGTCATTTATCCTCCTGCATTAAAGCGAGAAATCCAAAGAATAGCATGAAACCAAAAGCTACAGCGTCACCAACAGCCCAGCGATTGTCAGGATCGTAGGCCCAAATAGCGCCTTGAAAGGCCGATAAAGCGGCGAAAAGAATTCTAATCATTATTCATCCCTCTTAATTGTCGCCGTCTTCCCCCGCATCAGCTTCCACGCAGGCTCATCTGTATAAACCGAGCCTAAGAAACCAAGCCCCTTTTCCGACTCCGGCTGAAGCGCATGATGCAGCAGCATCGTATCCTCAGCATAGTTCCGCACCGGAATCTTATACGTGTCCCAAAGGAAACGCATATCGTATATCCCGTTCTGACCTACCTTCGGCTGCGGGAGGGCGAGGACTTTACGGATAAAGTCCCATACAAGGCGCTCGATACCAGCATCGGGCCAGTAGCTGTTTCCGGGCTTTCGATAGTCAATGATTGGTATAACAATTGCTGTTTGAGGGCTCGGAGCGAAACCGATGCAAGTAATCTGATTCGCAAAGGTTTCAATGTCAAAAGATATGTAGGATGCCGGAACAAGAAATTCTGCATAGAAGCGCTCCATGTCTTCGAGGGAAGGCTCGAGCCAGATGTGGCGGGAAGGGCGTCGGACCTCTGGAAACTCCATCTGTTTCCGGGCCTTCATCATGTCGAGAACAGTTACGTGTCGGAGGGACCAGTCTCGGAGGACGGCGGCGGGGTGGTAGGTTGGGAGGACTTTAAGGCCGTAGATTCCGCCGGCAACGGTTCCACGAATGCGACTGATTCCAGAAGAACCGAGACAGAACCACGCGGCAGTCGAGCCAAGAGCAAGGACAAGGTTTGGACGTATGGCTTCAAGCTCAGTTCCACACCTTGCAAGCTCTCTAGCATAATCATTGCGAACGTATTTTCCGGCTCGGAGAGCCTCCCGTCCAGGCACACCCTCAGTTTTAGGTCCACATAGGTTTTCGATGTCATTGTTCGGCCTCGGTCGCAAGTTGAAGACGTTGGTGAGGTAACAGTCGGCCCGCCGGATACCGGCCTCGTCGAGCATACGAGTTAGCTCGCGGCCGCTGGCGCCGACGAAGGGGGTTTGAGCGCGCTCTTCTTCTTCGCCGTAGGCCTCGCCGAGTATGAGGAGTTTATGCGCGGTCAAGAACTACCTCCCGACGGAAAACGCGGGCGAAGAAGAGGGGTTTGGATTGTGACTTGGTGTATTCGATTTCCTGTTGAACACCTTTGCTGGTATCGTAGCCGGAGATTTCGCAGACAATCGTACCAACGCTGGCGTCGAGAAAGACCTTGTTGTAGTTTAGCCAGAATAGATAGTCGGTTGGAAGATCGTGCTCGCGGGCGAGTTGGTGGCAGTGAATGATAGGGGAGAAGCAGAAAAGACCGGCCTCGGTGAGGAGACCAGTGATGCGACGGGCTTGGAACACGCGCCGACCAACGACTTGTTTGCTCAGATGTGTGTAGGGTGAAGCGATGTAATAGAAACCGTCAGGCTTGATCAGGCTTTTGATGTTCTGAACGGGTGAGAGAGTTTGCGTGCTCACGATATTTCTCCGCCATTTGAATGAGGGTTTCGAGGTCGGCTTGAAGCCGGGGCGTGAACCAGATGTCAGAGGCCTGACGAAGGCGACCGAGGCGTTCGTAGAAGACTCGATCGTTGTTTGCGACGGCCTTTTCTACAGTCTGAGTATTGTGCTCGCGTATGGCCAACATCTTCAACTTTTCTTCTTCGGTTAAAAGAAATTTGCTATCCATCAAGCGCCTCCTTCGCGATCTGGGCAAACTCAGAGTTGAGTTCAAGGCCAAGGATATGTTTCGCTTTAAGACTTCTCGCTGCGCGAATTGCGCTGCCGCTGCCCGCAGTAGGATCGAGAACGAGAGACTCTCCATCAACGAGCATTCGGAAGAAGTGCCGGAGCATCGGTTCCGGCTTCTCGCTCATGTGCCGCCCGCTAACGATTGGGCAGCCGTAGGCGTTAGCGACTGCTCCAACGATTTTTCTGTCCCCCCGCGAACCAAAGAGCGCAGTCTCGTAAACTCGTCTGGGTCCACGATTTGGGTCGGGAAGGATTCCGCTTCCGTCGGACTTGAACCAGATAAGCGGAAATCGGTCGATCTTGAAGTCTGTTCGCTCAGCGAAGAACTTGAGAGTTTCTTCGTAATAATGGAGAGAAAACCAAAAAACGATGTGAGCGGAAGGGGCAACGATTCGATCAAGATTCGATGCAAGTGAGTCGAGGAGTCGCCAGTAAACTTTGCTAGAGTCAGCGTAACCTCCATGTCCGGCGGCAGAACCCTGAGCGAATCCATCAGCTCCGATACCGTAAGGGAAGTCACAATGCAGCAGGTTGAACTTTGGTCCTTCATAGGTCCGGCTCCATTCGTTGAAATCAGCGTTGATGATGAGGTCGGGCTTGGCCGGGGCGGCTGCGGACTCGCGAATTGCCTCAATGACCTGAGAGTCTTTGCGGGCTTCGGAACGTTGGACTATGCCGCGGGCGGTGGAGAATTTCGGAGCGGTTGCAACTCGATCGTTGCTGAGGTTTTTGGCGACGCTGATATGCTCGCTGACGCTGTTTTTGGAAATGCCGAGGGCCGTGCCGGTAGCGTCCATAGTCCAGTCAGACGTCTGGAGCTTACGAAGCTCGTGGTAGCGCTCGATCGCGCGGGAGCGGTCCTGCCAGGAGAGATCGTCTCGGCGGGTGTTTTCTTCGAGTTCAAGAAGCATTAACGTTGTGTTGTCAAGCTCGTCCGCGAAGTTGGCGGGGATAGTGTCGTACTGTAAAACGTCTCGACAGGCAGTAAGCCGACGCTCGCCGGCCACAAGAACGAGATCGCGAGTGACAACGATCGGATGAATGAGGCCGCCGGTCTCCGGCATTGCCGAGGCGTTGCGACGGATTGAGTCGGCGAGTTCTTCGAGGCCTTTGAGTTCACGGCGCTGGCGCTCCGAGCGGTTGATAACGATGCGGGATATGGGGATGAGTTGCATAGGGGCCTCAAAAGTCTTCAGAAATCATTTTAAGATTAACTTCAATCTCAGAGGCTATTCGAATAAGCCCATCGTTTAGAGCACGAAGTTGGTCGATTGTTGAGGGAATTGATGTGGGGTCTCCTTTAAGATTTGGTGAAACTGGAGGCGGAAGATTTTTTCCAACAAGCTTGGATCGAAGATTCCCAACTGCTTCAGTTGCCGTTTCCAGCCGTTTAAAAGCTGAAAAGAGTTGCTCGAGGATGTGACCTTTATTAGCGTCAGTGTGCATAGAAACCTCCTGATGATAAAGGCCGGGGCGGGTAAGACCCCGGCCTTGGTTGATTACGACGAGGCGATCGTGTTCGTGTCGATCTCGCCATAGATTTGCGAACCGTCTTTCGACGGCCGGTGACGGATCGAGGCGAGGAACGTACGGCCGGTGGCATCCGCGGCCCGCTCGCCGATCGTCCGACCGTTCTCGGAGATGCCGAGTTTGGTCAGGAAGTCGCGGAGTCGGTGCAGGGCGTCCTCGGAGAGAAAGAAGGTGATTCGCTGATCCCGATCCTTCGCGTTGCCAGACTCGGCCAGGGCCGCCATGTCCACGTCGGACTGTGGCGCGATGCATTTGCATTTCCAGATCAAGGCCGGCGTCTTCTTCTCGCCGATTTCTTCCTTCTCGAAGAGGTTCGGGATGGACCAGAGGTACTGGCCGACCGGCAGCGGCTTTGGCTTTTCGATCTCTTCGGATTTGGTGTTGAGAATGTCGGTGAAGTTAGCCATTTTTGTTTTCCTTTCGAAGGTCAAGAAGATCATCGATGAGTTTGTCGTGGAGTTGCTGGGTTCTGGTGGAGAGTTTTGCGCCGGAGGCTTTGATCCTTTCGATGTCTGCGATGAAACCGAGGGTGACTTGGTAGAAGGCTACGTTTGATTCGTGCTCTTCAGTCGAAGTCAGCTGATTGAATTTGTCGATTGCTGTCATTTACTTTCCTTTCACTGTCTTGAAGAAATCAGCCAGAGCCGTTTCAACCGGCATGTCTGGCGCCATCCTGAGCGATGCTGGATTTTTCAGGTCGATCAGGCTGGTGGAGGTGGTGCGGACGGTTCGGCGGACCTTGCCGTCTTTGAATACCGACTCGCACAAAGCTACGGAATTGAAGTAAGCTGGGAGTTTTGGGGAAAGGGCTTTGCCTACTGTTGTCGGGAAGCCTTTCTTAAGTCCGTCCTGCCTGTCGATGTAGTCAACGTGGGCTATGATGATGACGTTACAGCGGAAGGACTCCGCGGTCAGCATGGCGATGACGTGCTCGACCGCCCGCTGGGCCTCGCCATAGACCTGACGCCGGTCCTTTGAGGACTTGAAGACCTCAGCCCATTCCATCGCAGCGTTGGAGAGGAAGGTGAGGCTGTCGACGACGAGGATGTAGTCAGGCCCCCAGGTCTCGGGCTTGGTCCCGTCGGTCCATTTGTCGAGGAGCTTTAAGGCCCCGATGAAAGCCTTCGGCATTCCGTCGATGATAGGGCCGGTGTCGGAGGACTTATACTTGTCGCGGAGGGTCTCGAAGTCGACGTTGCCGAGCTTGCTCGGGTAATGCTGCTTGATCTGCATCACGAGGGAGTCCAGGCCGTTGTCCATGTCGAGGATACGGAGCTTGTAATCGGCTCCGGCGAGGGAGGCAAGCGCCCCGGTTTTGCCGGCCCCGCTGTCGCCGATGAAGAGGAGCTTGGTGATGGAGGTGGAGGTGTGGGCGGAGAGAGAGGGCATTAGGCGCTCTTCATCTGTGCGAGGATTTTTTCGATCTCGTGATAGTCACGAAGAAGTTTCTCGGTATCGCCAAGTTCTCCGCCACCAGTTGTCTCTGAAATTAGATGGCAGATGTCGCCGAGCTGGGCTTGAAGCGCCTCGATCGTCAGCTTTGCATGTTCGGGAGTGAAGTTCATTGTAAGCATCATTGTATCTCCAGTTGTTTTTCACTCAGGAATGTGACGAGGATTGCGTTTTGGATTGCGAAACTTTTCGTTGTAAAGAAAGAAAGGCCAGACCTCGCGAAGTTTCTTTCGTTGAGCCTTCGCGACCTCTTTCGCTTTCTCTCGCCGAGCGCCTCGATATGTAGCTGAGTGTCTCGCCATCATCGTATCTCCAGCGGATTGTAGTCGACCTTTACGTAGTTGCTGTCGAGCAGACTCTGTCTAACGCTTGGGCTTTTCGAGCACACTTGTTTAAACGCACAGCCTCCGAACTTATCGCAGGAGGTGTCGTTCATGGGCCAGTATCCGGCCTCGGCGTATTGTCGCGCCAGCGCGGTCCAGCGATAGAAGTCGAAGAGCCACGCTTCCTGCTGCTCGCCGGTGCGGTAGGTGAAGCCGCGCTCGAAGCGGGTGAAGCCAACGGCGATCTGGGCTGCGTCGATGATGACGCCTTTTATAGGGGACTTGAGAATGACCTGCCCGGCGAAGGTGTAAAGGGACATTTGATTATCGAGTTCGAACTTGTCGAAGTAGTAACTGGAAATAGTGCTGCCAGTGGTCTTTTTATCCATGATGTAGCGGCCAGTATCGAAGTCCGCTACGCGGTCGAGATGGCCTGTGAGAATGAGACCGTTATCGACCTCGAAGGAGAAGGATAGCTCGACCGCGGGCTTGCCGTTGGCGAGGATGACGGTCTTCGTCGGGTCGTTTTTGAACTCCTCGAGATACCAAACGACCGAACGGACGAGGTTGTAGCGATTCTTGAGGTTGTGATCGCTCTCCCAGCCGAAGCTGTCGGTGAGGACTTTCAAAGTCGCGGAAGCCAGGGCCTCCTCGTAGTCAAGCCCCTCGGCCCGCTTGTGGTCGAAGTGCTCGATCGCGGAGTGGTAGTGGGAGCCGAAGGTGATGTGGGCCGACTCGGCGCGGGAACGCAGCTGCATCAGCATTGAGTACTGATACAGCCGCGGACACGTTTTGAACCAGCCGAGGCTGGTGCTGTTCCAGGCGAACTGGACCTGGGAACCGGGAAGAAAGGGGGAGGGTGCCATCCAAATGTCCGATCAGGGTTTGCGGGTTTTCAGCTCCGTGAGTAGTCGACTCGCCTTGATGTAGATTTCGTCGGCGAGGGCTTTGGCTGCGTCTGTTGCTGTGCTGGATTGACAAATGGCTAAAGCCTGCATCTGCATCATACGGGCCGAACCGGAGAAGCCATTGTGTCTCCAGCGCGCTTGCCGAGCGTGCCAGGCCGGCGTTGAGGGTTTAAGTTTGTCCGCCATCGAAAGTCTCCTAAAGGTCGAGCAAGTCCTTAATGTCGAGCGGGCCGGTCACTTTCTCCTTCTTGATCTTACCAGCCGTTTTGTTGCCGAGGTTAAATGCCGCGCGCTTCTCGCGAAGGACTCGAATGATCTCGTCGATGTTCTCGCGAGTCATTTTGAGGGGATCGAGGTCGAATAGGGCTTGGAGGTCGCTCATTTATATTCATCCTCGCCAAATTCTTCCTGCGCCGCGTCGTATCCATTATTCCAGTTTTTCCAGTCGTCGCTGTCCCTTTCCCAAGGATTTTGATCTTTATTCTCGCCATCGAGAAAGGCGTTCCATCCTGCTTTGTAAGGTGAAATCATTGTCCTACCTCCTTCAAAAGATTTTCCGCTTCCACTTCCCTTAGCGCCCGCTCCTTCGCGATATTCGCATGAACCCACTCGCGAATAACCTTCGAGGCTCCGAGGCGTGGATACCACTCGCGGATTTGCTCCGCGTCCCCTTCAAAAAGGTGAAGGGTGATTTTTGAGATTTCTCTATCCTCTTTCCGACGCATCTTTTTTCACCAGCCAGAGTTCGTTGTTGGGGTTGGTCGGCGATTGAACTATAGAAATTTTACTAAGGTCCGGGTCGTTCGAGTCCTTTCGCGAGGCGTATAGCTTTTGCTTCGCCCGCTCCGGGTCGCTGACGCGGATGATAATACCACTAACAGAATGCCAGGCCTTATACCAAAATTCAAGCATGATGTGTCCTTAGCGAGAAAAGGGAACAGGGGATGGCGCACCCTGTTCCCTTCCCGACCGAGGGGAGGCCTCAGTCGACGAGGGCGGACAAGTCCTCGCCTTCGACAGCAACGGCCGCGCGCTTTGCCTCAACGATGGTGCGAGCCTTGGCGAGATAGCCGCGGGCTTCGTCCTTCGCCAGCTTCTCGGCCGCCTCGGCAATCTGCTCCTTCGTGGCTTCCTTCTTTTTCGCCTTGAGAGCCGCACGAATGTCGGCGCCGGCGAGACGGATTGCCTCGTTGAGTACTGGATCACCGGAAGCACGAGGTCCACCAGACCGGCGCGCACCGAACTCGTAGGAGAGGGCGTATTCATCGAAGTCGGCCTGGGTTCCGCCTTCCTTCGCCTTTTTAGCGAAGTTATTGCGGAGATTCTCGTGGAAGGTTTGGTTGAGAACGCCGGCCTCGGTCTCGGAAAGGACGTGCCCGGCGGAATAAGGGACCGGGGCGTTAAATTCGCGGCCGGCGATGGTGATCGTTTCCATTTTGACTGCTCCTGGGGTGCTATGGCGTCGCGGCCATGTGGGGGATTATGCCGGCCCGGCGCGGCATTGTCAACGGGAAATCTGCATTGTCGGCGAAAATAATGCAGGAAATGATACGTATTGTTCGCCCGGCGGGCAATAGGTATTATAACTCCTTGATTTCAAACTCTCTTGTTTCCGTCTTTACGATACGGATATTCCAGGTCGCGAGCCCGGCGATAGTCTTGTCATGGAGTTCGAGGGTAAGCGTGTCGTATTCACTCCAGCCGTGAAGGCGATGGCCGGCTGGATAGATGTCTCGATTATCCTTACGCGACATTCGCCGGGCTTGGTTAAGACGGTAGCGAAAGGCCGTGGCGCGGTCCTTGTCGGCGAAAAGGACTTCGATGCCCTTCTCCGAGGCCAGGGCCCGATCGAGGACGGCTTTGCAATCATTGTAGGCGAGGGGGGATTTACTGAGGGGCATCAGGCTACGAGCCCATCGACGTTGATGAAGTAGAGAGCTTCTTTGGCTCGGGTGGCGATGACATAGGCAATGTTCTTCTCCTGTTCGAGGGCTTCGGGGGACGTGGCGAACTTGCCGGGAATGCGCCAGGAGTCGAGGTGGTAGACCACCGGGAACTCCAGGCCTTTCGATTTGTGACCGGACATGAGCTGAATTGGGCCGGTTGCTTTGAAAAGGTGCTCGGCATAGGCGATGGCTGCAGCGAGATTCGGGCCGGCGTCGGCGAAGACGTGGAGGCATTCCGCCCTGTCGGCTACCGAGGCCCGACCCTTCGGTTTCTTCATCGTCTCGGTCTCCCACTTGTCGATCTGAGCGTGAACTTGGTCTTGAAGCATCTCAACTGGGCCGAGGGCTCGAAGGGTTTTGACGAGCCGCGGCCCGATGTCCATGCCTGGGAGCGAAACGCCCCGGCCGCGCTTTATAAGCTCCAGCGCGATTTTGAAGAGCGGGGCGTTGTTACGGCAGAGGATGACGGCGTTCTCGGGAATGGCGGCTGTGGTCCAAGAGTCAAGGGACTCGACCAGGCCCTCTGGAGCGCCGGGCCTCGGCTGCATGTGTGGAACGCGCTTGTTGGCCTCGCGAACGACTGCGGCGGGGCAACGGAAGGAGATGGAGAGGGTCATTTCGCGGCACGCAAAGGCCTCGGCGATGGTAGACATGCCATTGCTGACGGCTCCCCTAAAGCCATATATGCTTTGCCACGGGTCTCCCACTGCGATAAGCCGTTTTGTAACGAGTTTGCGCAGCATGGCATGATTGAGAGCTGAAAGATCCTGAGCCTCGTCAACGAGGACAAGTGGAAATCTTGGGAACGTTCCTCCAAACAGTGTGGACATGTATATTTGATCGTCAAAGTCGATGTTGCCTGCGTAGGCGTCTCGGATGGATGTGGCAAGAGCGGACTCCGCAAGTTCGAGGGTGGTGTCAGATGGGTCTTCTTCGAGGGAATCGAGGAAGGCTTGGCGAGAAAGAAGGGACTTTGCCGGCTCGGCCACGCCGGGCGGGATATAGCCGGAGGATTTCATCGTACCGACGAGGCGAATGGCCTCGGACATTTCGGTGTAGGCCTCGCCCTGCTGCCGCTTCGGCAGGGTTTCGATCGCGGACTTGATGATGGTGTAGGTCTTTTTTGTATCGACGATGAGGCGCCGGCCGGTGGCTTGAGCCCAAACGCCGTGACCGATGCTGTTGAGCGTCGCGCACTTTACATGGCCGGGGAGGCGCTTCTCCATCTCAAGGGCGATTTTTTTGTTAAACGCCAATGATAGAATGGGCTGAACTGGAAGGGCACGGCAAATCATTTCTAAAGTGCTTGTCTTCGCCGCCCCGGCCAGGGCGTTGATGATGAGGGACTCGGAGGTTGTGAGAGCGGCTTCAATTATTGCTGCCTGTTCTGCTGTCGGTGTCATTTCAGTTTCCTTCGTGAATGATGAGGGGCCATGCGTATTTTGCTTTAAGTCGTTCATATCGTGCTTGTGAACGCTCCCGTTGCGCTTCCGCCACGCCGAAAGCGTCGAACTGAAAGTGCGCGCCGCCCGCGTCGGCCCTTCGATACCGTTCTTCCGCCCGAACCGGCACGGCGACAGCGCGCCGCAGTGGAGGCAGGATTGTTCTTTCTGCAGGAGATCGCAGGACGACGGGTTCTGGCAGAATAGCTCATAGAGCGCTGCGCGCTTCGTCTGGCCCTTGAACCAGTTGTTCACGGGATTGCGGATCCATGCGCCGATCTTTTGCATCGGCTGAGCGGTGAAAACACCGCTCATGCCGCAAACCGGATCAGCGGCGCGTCGCCCTTGACGTAAAGCGGGTGGCGAGGGTCGCCGCCTGCGGTCAAGCCGAGAGCGAAAAGCTCGCGCTTCATGTGGCTGGCGTAGTCGGTGACCTCTTCGATTTGCTCGCGCCGCATGTCGAGAAACCATCTCGGCGCACCGGCGGGCGGCGCTCCCCACGCGCAGACGATCCGGTCATAGGGCAGTTCGTCCCAGCCGCTCCCTTTCTCGGCGGCGCGGCGGATTCCATTGACGTAAGCCTCCGGATAGCTGTCGCAGATCGCCTCCCTGATCTCGGTGGTGGCGTCACCGCCCAGCGGGTCGTCCGATCGCCAAAGCGTGCGGGGGTCTGGCGACCGGCGGGTGAACAGGTTAACGACGCGCAGGCTCCCGCAGCCCTCCCGGATCATGAACCGGAGACAGCGCCGGATCGTCGGGTCATCCTGCTCGGCGTCGGCTGTCGACGGATTGAGCATGATGAAGATCATCGTGCCCGCGAAGTCGGATACGCGGCCGAGCCTCGTCCGATAGAGGCCGTCCTGCGACACGCGGGCGGTGCGTCGGAACGGCGTCGCGATGGACAGCGGTTCGACTTTGTCCAGAAGCCCCGTCATTGCCCTCTCCCCATGCAGGGGTTAATCAAGTTGAGAATTGTTTGTGCCGTCTCGTTGTCTATTACTTCCGTCCGCCACCCCTTCCCGCTCTCCATGCGGGAGAGGCGCGTTGCGAGGTTGTATTTTTCGGACGTGGCGTTAAACTTACTGGCGACCGCCGTCGCAAGATCGATACCCGCTGTCATGGCCGTAAGGTCTGTCGAGATAACAACGTCGGCCAATTCTTCTGCGAGATCGTTAAGCGACGCACGCGAGCCGCGCCATCCTTTCTGTTCTCGAACAAGTTTCTTAATGATATTGTTGGCCTCGCCGGCTTCGCCCGCCAACTCATTGCCACGGAACGAAAGGTCCGGCTTCTCGTCAGGACACCATTCGGCGTCGCGTTGAACATTGGCGACCCTCAAAGCAGTCAGCCCACATTCCTCCCCCGTCACGACCTCGGCTGGCGCGGGGGATAAGGCGGCGGCTAGGCGAAATTCGTATCCAAGCAAATCATCAAGATCGCCGGATCGGTAGCCCTGCGCCAGATGCGAATCATTTTTCTGTTCGCAGATATTAGCATTGAAATCCCGCACGCGCTGCTTCACGTCTTCTGGAAGGTCTGTCATGTCGGCTCCTTGTGGGAGAGGGCGCGGAGCGCTATCATCGCGTCCGCAACTTCGTAACAAGTGAATGGCAGCCGTTGCCAATCGTCTTTGGTCAAGCAGCGCGTGGTCAGGCCGGTTATTGCCTGCCCTGCGAACCAGTCGCGCAGCGACATGCCTTGATGAGATGCAGCGACAGTTACAGTTGGATAGCCGGATTCGTTGACTTTTGTCTCAGAATCTGCGGTTGGAAACGCTGGCCCGCCGTTCTCAATCTCACTTCGCATCTGGCGTCTCCTGGTTGAGGGCGGCGCGGGCGCGGCGAAGGTCGCCGACAGTCAGCCCGAAATTTGCAGCGGGTTGCCAATGGTCATCGGTGTCTTTCCATGAATTGTCCAGAAACCGGGCGTATAGGGCGAACGGCTTCAACGCCTCCCTCATTCTCGCGGCGTCTGCGGCGAGAGTGTCAGCGCGTTCACATGCGAATTGATGCGATATTGAAACGGAAGTGACGCCTGATTTTGTTGACGATGGCTGCTCGTCTGAAAGACGGATAAGGAGAGTGTCGCCGTCCATGTCGATCGCAGGGATTGGCGATGTGGCTGCGACAATGGCCTTCGCGTGATGCGTGCGAAAGTTGCCGACGAAATTTCCGCAATCGTCATAGAGATTCGCCCAGTTCTCTTCGACATCAGGGCCGTAGTTGATGGAATAGCGCCACTGCGCCTTTGTGCCGGGCTTATCGGTCATGGGTTTCTCCTGTAGGAATCAGTGACAAAAGTAAGCCGGTGGCGAGCACAAGCATAAGTGTGAAGATTTTGCCTTGGGCTGTTACAATCGGCTCCGGTTGAACGAGCCCGAATATATCGAAAGCGCCGACGATGCCGATAGCGAGCCAATCGGCTCCGAGCGCCCCGGCGAGAATTTTGACGATCATTCTGCTATCTCCATCAGTTTGATTGATTCGATCGCCGAGGCGTTCCAGATGCAGCCGCTGGCGCAGTCCCAACTGTAATACCAATAGAAATTGTCAAGAAGGCGATGAGAGTAGATGTAAGGAGTAATGAGGATTCCGTCAAAGGCCTTAGCGATTCGTGACCAGTCAACTTTCTGTCTCCAGTTATTCTCACTAGAGACATACTCACGCGTGAAGATTTCGAGTTCGTCGCCCGAGTTAATTCGGAGAAGGTTTCCGCAAATCTTAATCTCATATCGGTGCTTCAGTGTATCAATTCGAAAGTCGTTATCCTCGCACCATTTCCGCCAGCCATAGTCAGTATCATCACTGATCCAGAGGCCAGAGGGCTTGTCGTCACGAAGGCCAAGCTGTTCGATCGAGTGAACCGCGAGAAGCGGCTCGGCAGAATAGTGATAGTAAATCACAGCTTCTTCTCCACATTCTCGAGTTCTTCCAGTCGCTCAACCGCCTGGGCCTTCATACAGCGATAAAGCGCCTCTTTGTTCATTTGACTTCTCGTAGCCCCGGTACTGATCCCGTAATGCTTGGCGATGTCGTTGACGCTTTCGCCGATGAGGAAGAGATCGAGGATTTCGGAGGCCTGGTTCGGGTCTTTTCCGCAGCGGACGAGTTGCGACGTTCGGCGTCTGATAGCGGATTCAAGGGTTTGTCGTTTTGACATAGGGTCCATCCTACTGCTTTGCAGGTTTTGATGGTGAAGCCGAAGGGAGCGAGTGTTTTGCGCATTATCTTCACTCGCACATCAGCGATTTTGTCGAAGGCTCCGCCGTCCTCGCGGTCGCCGTAGAGGGACTCGTGTAGATCGTCTCGGCGAAGAAGGCCTCGTGCGAAAAGGCCGACAAGAAAAGGAATTTGCATCGGCGTTACTTTGCCGAGCCGGCCGTCGATAGCGAAATGGCCGGTGAGATAATTGACGGCGAGGCCGCTGGTGCGACGTAAGCGAGATGGCCCGGCGGACTGATAAAGGACAACGCGCATTAGTTGGCCCAAAAATCGAGCGCGGCTCGGAAGTTTTCTTCGAGGGTTTCGTATTTCTCGAATATGTTCGGATCGTCCTCCTTATCTCGCCCGCAATTGCTGTGCGTTACCTGAGCGAGAAAAGCAAAGAGACGAGCTTTTGCTTCATTAAACTCACCTCTCTTTCGAGCAAGTGTTTCAGGGCTGTGAATTGGACGTTCCATCAAAGCGTTCCGTTGTTGGCGAGCCAGCCGATGAAAAGGGCGAGGCATAGGAAGGCGCAAAGCGCCTCGGCGGGCGTGTGGGGGAGGTAGTTGTTCATTCTCGGCTCCTTGCCAGTTGCATTCCTTCTCGGGCCAGACGGTCGCATTGATGATTAACCCAACTGCGACCGCCGCCTCGGCTGTGACCTTTCACATGACGAAGCTCGACGATTTTGCCACTAAGTTTCGTTTTGATGATCTCCAACGCCGCTCGATCTTGTTCATTTCGAGGGGTGAACTCGCCTCGCACATCGACTGTCGAGCCGGGCGCTGGCTTTATTCGAGATATAACAGCAGATTTAACCGCTCGGAGAGCGTCAACACTGTCGGATTGAAGCATTACGATTGTAATGTCGTCTTCCAGTGCCGCGTAAATTCCATTGGCAAGAGCAGATATTTCCGCTGTGCAGATGTCAGGCATTTTCTGACGGAAGGCCCCGCTGAAAAGTTTGCCCTTTTCCCAGCCATCACGCTTGGCCCAAACGCCCCACCCGGCCGCACCGGACTGGCAGAAGGAGGCGTCAGCGAAGATTGTCATGTTCATTCTAGCAGTCCATCAGCCAATGCAACCTGTCCGAGCCTGGATCGTTGTACTCGCAGGGATTCGGCGCGCCGCTGGCGAAGGCTTTGTCCTTGCTGATCCTCCAGCCGTGCTCCGTGCCGGCTGGACTTTGAGCGTTTACGTCGGCCTCGACCTCTTCCGCCGTGAAGCGCTTCGGCGCGCAGACAGAGCAGGATAAAAGGCCGTTGGCGTAGATGATTACTGCTGATGTGGACATTGAGCGCTCCTTGATTAAAATGGAAGGGCGAAAGCCGCCCCTCGGTTTTAATCAGCTTAACGAAGCCCAAAGGCCCAAAGTGCGACGGTGTAGATGAGAAGCCAAGAAAAGCCGAGGCCGGTGGCGGAGAGGAAGCGGGTCATGAACAGGCCTCGATCGCTTTGTCGAAGAGGGCGAGAACTTCGGCCTGGGTCCGGCCCGGCGTGTCGTTCCAGGCAATGAGGCCGCCTTTCATATCAAACTTGTGCTCGAGCCAGTTATAGATCGTGTCTGATTCTTTCCAGTTCGCCGTCATCAATGCTCCGTAAGTACACCAGCAAACGGCTGGTTTCCCTGCGGAGGGGGGAAGCCCGTCTTTATCTCGGCTAGCCGCTCTCTGTGTCCAGCCCTTCACCAGCAGCGCCCTAGCATCGATCAGAATCTGTTTCATGTTGTCCTCCTGTAGAAAGGGGTGGAGCGTCTTTCTTGCACCGCGCACGCTCCGAGACGGCTGCATCAAAGCCTAATTCACCGCGAAAAAGGCTTTGCTACAAGCTCAATTCCAGACCCGGCAGATGAGCTTCCGCTTTCCGCCGACGACTTTCCACTTTCGCCCTCGCCAGAGGTTGATCCCGGCGCAGACGAAGGCGGACTCGGTGACTCGTCGGAAGGACTTTCCGTCCCTGTCAGTCCCGATGATGAGGAAGTAGGTGCCCATGCCTTGAGCCTTTCCAGTCGTTCGAGGGTTTCCTTCTCGAGAAATATTCGAGTGTCCGAGCCGGCATCGGCCCAGTAGGCCGCGCTGGCGTATTCGGCGATCTCGCGGGCGAGGTAACGGATGGTGAGGAAGTCGCTGGTGGGGATGGGCATTATTTTCTCCTGAGTTCAATGGGAGGGCGCGGAGGCGCCGCTCCGGTTCAACTCAAGCGGCCTCGAAAGCCTCGGCCCAGTTACAGTAAGGAACGCCGTCACGGACGATGCGTTCCAGGGCGAAGGCGGCCCGGTCTGGAGTTACGCCTTCCCAATAGTAGCTTTCGGCCCAGGCTATCATCTTCGCGACTGTGGAAAGGCCCGGCCGGGCCTGGGTCGGGAGGTAGGCAAAGGGATCGCGCCTATCGCGAAAATCCCAGGCCAGTTTCAGCGGAACGAAAAGCTGTTTAGCGGTTTCGTAAAACTCAATTCCGAGCATTTCCTGTCCTGCTTGTATTATGTCCAGAAATCCCAGTAAATTGGCTGTTTCGAGCGGATCGCCCTCAACCAACCGGCCCCGTTCCTGGCCGAGCATGTAGATGGCCGTCCCGGCAATACAGCCGACTGTTCCGCAGGTGCCGGCGCCCTCCCATTCGCTGATCGAAAAATGCTTCCTTGTATGAGGATCGTGGCGGAGGTTGTTGATGAGTTTCTGCGCGATTGGGGTCATGCTGATTTCTCCAGTTTGTTAAACGCCCGAATAACCGCTCGACGCTGCGTTATATTCTGGCCGAGTCGCGTGGCCAGAAGCAGATAAATCGGCGCAATGCCGAACTTATCGCTGTCCGCGAAAGCTCGATGATTATTTTCGCGCTCGATGCCGTATAGGATTTGAGCAAGGTAAAGCTCGTTATCGGATATATCCTTACGAGCGGTTATATAGGCTTCGGCCCTTTCGGGGCCGACCTGCTGCTGAATTTGTTCATCTGATGCCATCTTGTCCTCCTCTTGGCCTTCAATGGAGGGGCGCGAAGCCCCTCGGTTAAAGGTCAATCCATCTTTCCTTACCGTGAAACAAGCACCGCAAGAAACGCCCCGATGAAGGCGGCACAGGCGATCGTGATGAATTGTTCCATCGTGTCCTCCGGTTGGCTGGAATGCAAATGCACCAGCTTGATTAGACCGTTTCCGGCCACTCGAACAGAACAGCCTCGTCTTCAACCGTATAGTCGATCTTGCCCGCGACGAGCGCCTCGGCGATTTCGTTCTTCAGCCCGAAGCCTTCGTGAAACAGCTTCACCGCCGTGGCCTTATCCGCCTTATACAATTCGCGGGCGTAGCCGAGAACGCCCGGCGTGTAGATAAGCGGTGTTGATTGGAGTCTGTAACCTTGTGCCATCTTGTCCTCCTCCGTCGGTGCGCCGTTGGCGCTTCAATCAGCACGTGCCTCGAGTTTGTCGAAATAGGACGAAAGAAGTTCCGCCTCCTCTTCTGTTTGGCCCTCGTCGATTTCGATTTGTCCGGTGCTGAGCGCCTCGATCATCTTTTCGACTGCCGCTTGTTTCCCATAGATGAGGCTGTCGCCCTTTACGAGAAGCTGCTGCAGAATGTCGATGATCTGCAGAACGTCGTTTTCGCTGATTTTCATCGTATCCTCCATTCGCGAATGGCCCGGCGAGACAATCCCCGCCGGGCCGGTTTCATCAGTTCTTCCCTCGATTGGCCCCGACCTGGCCCTTCCGCATTTTCGCGTCGGCTTTCGTCGGCTTCGCCGGCCGCGTATGTTTCTGCATATCCCGCTTTGCCTTAGTCGTGCGCATGTGACGGAACTTTTTCATGCGTGCGAGGCCAATGTAACCGGCGCTGGCTTACGGCCCCGGTCCCAGGAGTTCATCGGCCGAGACTTTTTCCGGCGGGCCGCGATCCTCTTCGAGACCTGTTTCGTTTTAGCTGTTCTTGCCAGCGAGTCGATGTGATCGAACGCCTCGTCGTCGCGGATGTCCTCGATCATGTCCGCACCAGCGCGTTCGTGTCGTTGAACAGGCACAGGCCGATGCCCTCGAACGCGGGCCGTTCCTGCAGTTCTTGCACGACCCCGAACCACTTTCCGTGATCCGCGATCCGCTGCATTTCTTGCCGCGAAAGCTGTTCTTTCGCCCGGCCTCGATAAAGCGTCAGTCCGCCGAAGACTTCCCGCTCGGCGTAAAGCACCTCGACCTCTTGCCAGAAGAACTCGTCGGTGGCCGAAACCTGCATTCTTTCGAACGCCTCGGCAGGAAGTTCTTCAAACATCGCCTTATTCGGGTCGATCCAGGTGACGAGCACCGGCCCGGCTGGCGGCAACGCGGCCGCGAATGCGGTCCAATCGAGGCCGACCGGTTTCGTGAACGCTGGTTTCGAAACGGCGTCGGCGACTTTTTGAATTTCGCTCGCGAGATTATATTCGGTCATTGCATTTACCCTCTTGATGTCGCGCCCTCGATTGGGGCGGCCCGGAACCCTGGACGCGACTCGGCCCGCAACAAACCATACCACGGCGGCCGGCGACTTTCAATCATAATCTTCCGCACCTGTGGCACATAATGCAGGGAACGATACCGCCCCGGCGCGGCGTTTACCATCATTGATCTGGATGTTGCCCCGTATGTTATCATTTCCCTGATGGTCAAATTCATGTCGCCCCCGCGTTTCCCGTGTCGGTAGGTATGCAGCTATTGATACCTATGTTTTCTCTGAGAGCGGGTTAAAAAAAAAAAAAAACTTACAAAAAAGCAAACTGGAAAAAACGCGGGGACGGGAACAGCTATTGATACCTCTTGTTCGCCCGGCGAACGATAGGTATGGATAGCCGGAATGGTTGGGAACACCATGTTTTGACCATCAGGGAAATGATCCCATACGCGGGAATGAATGGCCCATGATGGCACATGGCAGCGGTGGCCGCCATGTGCCATGAATCGGCCCCGCCACCGCACCGGCCCCATGCGTTTGAAATGCGCCACCGGCGTTCCCATCAGGGCAAAAATGCAAATGAAAACGCCCCGGCGGTTAAACCGGGGCGTTCCATCGGCCATACCTCGCGAGGGCGTTATATCCAGCGATCGTCGTCGAAGTCGGGATCGAGGAGGGGCGTCATTTCACGCTCCCATCTTTATTTGTGCCACATTATGCTCGTATCGTTCTCTGTCATATGGACTCGGATCGTATGGAAGATCAAGCCGCTCCAAATGGTTAAGAACGCTCGCAAGCGGACCATATGGTTGCGGTTTCGTTGCTGTAAGATGTCCGTTGATTTCAACGGTATATCCCCAGCATGTCCTATTCATATCCCATGACAGAATTGCGCGGGCATCGACTTTCTTCGTTTTCATCGTCATCTCCATTGCGGTTAGGGGCGCGGCACCATTACCGCGCCCCTGGGTCACATTCAGCCGAGCAGCGCCAAAATGTCTTCCATGCCCTCGTCCGCCGGTTGCGCCGCACGCCGCGCTGCGACAACGGCAGCTGCCGCGTACATAAACCGGGCGATCCGGTCGTTGACGATGCTGGCGAATTGGCCCTCGACCAAATCCTCCGGCTTTTTGCCAACCTTCTTCAGATCGCGGATAACCGCCGCACGCGCCATATTCCGCGCCTCGGCCCGGACCGGATCGCTTTCACGCGCCTGTCGCGTTTCGCCGGCCAGAAGCGAGTCCACCTTTTTCTGCGCATTGCCGGACCAGCTGTCCGCCGTGGCGTCTTTCCCACCGGCGTTCGCGGCGTCGTTGACGATCCGTTGCAGGCCGTAATCGAAAATCGCGATCAGACTCGCGGCGGGCAGCTTCCGCACGTCGATCTCGATGGAACGATCATGCTTGCGGCTGGTGACGATGAATGAGTCGTCGAACGTGAATTGCAGGTTCATGGTCTTATCCTTGCCCTCGTGCCATCATCAGGCGCGGGATAGAGGGCGTTACCGCACGACGGGCTTACGCCCGTTTCGGCATTAATACTCCCCATACAATTCGCCGCATTCAATCCAAACATCGCACGTTCCGACCTCTTCGCCATTATGCGAGTATAATTGCACGCGGACGATTTGACAACCATCAAAATCGTCCGCCCAAACGGCTGCGCCAATCACGAGACCGGGGGCAATGCGCGCGGCGTATCCGCGGGCGGTGGCGAGGGTTAGCATGGCGTGGGCTCCGTTTCGATGTCCCGAACATTTCACACCCTCGCCCCGCCGTCAATTGGTCAAGCCTGCGACAACTTGTCGCACCCGGTCGAGACCCATGCGCCATCACGCCCGGCCATGCGCCATCGCCCTCGATCAATTCAAACACCTGTTTGAACCCTTCCGACCTCGCCGCCGCCGACCGTTTGAAACCCTCGGCAAGAAATTTTTCGCAATCCGAGCCCACCCCCGCCACCCCGGCTTTCGCCGATGGCCCGCCCCCTCGCGCGGGGGAACCTCCCCAACAAATATGGAGGGCTCCTGCCACCTCCATACCTATCAAACCCGTTTTCCCCATCCACGCCCGAGAAGACTGCTTGACAGCCGGGCCGGGCCGTGGCAGCGTAAGCGATCGACTCTGGCATAGGAGCCGCGCCGTGCGCACTATCGAGACACATAAAGTTAACTCTCCGAACGATAAACTGACGATCGAGGTGCGCGGTGAGCCGGGCCCTGGCGGAGCGAATCACGAGTATCTTGTGACATTGCCAAGTGGGGAAAGCGTTCAGCTCAACTTCCAGAACGGTCCGGTCGCCGTAGCCGGTGTCAACGGCCTTACCCACGAAGTTCTCCTTGCGATTGTGGTCGATCGGCTTAAGAGTTTCCAGGCTGGGCCTTTTGCCGGGCGGGAAAATGCACTCGCTCTCACCAAGATCGAAGAGGCCCAACACTGGCTCTTCGCTCGAACGCTGGAGCGGATGCAACGGGGCGTCGAAGGAACGTATAAGCGCTGATGCAACTGGACCTCATCCGAACTTCAGGTCGAGCCGCCAAAGCGGTCGAGGCAGAGTTCGTGCGCGAGCTGAATGAGGCCGATCTGGCGATGCTGAGCCTTCCCCGGAATGTGACCGCGCCGCCGATTAAGAAGATCAAGGACTCCCACCACAGCCTCGCCCGCTGTCTCGCCCAGGGCGCCAAGCCGGCCGAGGCCAGCCTGATGACGGGCTTTTCGCTCTCGCGAATCAGTATCCTCCAGGCCGATCCAAGCTTTCAGGAGTTGCTCGCGCACTACCGGGCCGGCCACGGTCAGGCCTTAGCAGACCTGCAAGAACGCATGTCGACAATCTCTTTCGACGCGATCGAGGAACTTCGAGACCGGCTCCATGATGATCCAGGTCAAATCGACGTAGACCAACTAATCGACCTGATCAAGGCCACAGCGGATCGAACAGGCCACGGCCCGAGCAGCAAGCAGACCCAGGTTAAGATCAACGTTGACCTGGCCAGCCGGCTAGAGGCCGCTCGCCGACGGGCCGGAATGGTTATCAACCAAGCTGGTGCATTCGAGTCCTCGGAACCTTCCGATGGATGACGCTCTGATCTCCGACCTTGCCGCGCTCCGACACGATCCTTATAAGTTCGTGCTTTGGGCCTTTCCGTGGGGCGAGGCGGGCGAGTTGGAGACCTTCACCGGGCCGGAGCCCTGGCAGGAAGAACTTCTTAAATCCGTTCGGGATAAACTGCTTACACCGTTCGAAGCGGTTCAGATTAGCCGGACCTCCGGCCACGGCATCGGTAAGTCAGCCATGGCCGCCTGGCTAGTCTTGTGGGGCATTTCCACGGCTGAGTGCCTCGGCGTCGTAACGGCTAATACTGAGAAACAGCTGAAAACGAAGACCTGGGCGACTCTGTCCCGTTGGCACCGGCTGTTCATCGGCCGCGATCTATTCAAAATGACCGCCACTTCGATCTATCGGGCCGACCCGGCCTTCGAACGCGAATGGCGCGTCGACATGGTGCCGTGGTCTGAGAAGAATATGGAGGCCTTTGCCGGGCTACACAATAAGGGCAAACGGGTCCTGCAGATTTTCGACGAGGGCTCGGCCATCCCCGACGCGATCTACGAGACCGCCAGCGGCGCCCTGACCGACACCGAAACAGAAATCCTCCAGTTCATCTTCGGCAACCCGACGAAAAATACTGGATTCTTCCGCGAGACCTTCGCCGGCGGCCGTTTCGCCCACCGCTGGGACTCGGCCGCGATCGACTCCCGCACGGTCTCCATCGCGAACCATAAACAGATCGCCGAGTGGATCGAAGACTACGGCGAGGATTCCGACTACGTTCGCATTCGCGTCCGCGGAGTCTTCCCCCGCAGCGGCGACGTTCAGTTCATCTCCTCCGAGGCCGTGGCTGAGGCCATGCAGCGGGAGGTCCAGGTTTACTCCTTCGAGCCTTTCGTGATGGGCGTGGACGTGGCGAGGTTCGGCGATGACGCATCAGTTATCTATCTTCGACGTGGAAGGGATGGAAGAACCCACGAGCCGATCCAATTCCGAGGTGTTGATACCATGTTCTTGGCCGGTCGGGTTGCAGAACTCGCCCGACAGTATAAGATCGATGCAGTCTTCGTTGACGGAGGCGGTGTCGGAGGCGGCGTCGTCGACAGGCTTCGGCAGCTACGGGTTCCAGTATGGGATGTTCAGTTCGGAGCCAAGTCCGACAAGCTCGTAGAGGGCGAAACCTACGCGAACAAGCGGGCGGAGATTTGGGGGAGCCTGCGGAAATGGCTCGCCACCGGGGCGCTGCCAGACTCAGACGAGCTTCG
>CAZDHC010000012.1:28482-46842 GCA_964505225.1 uncultured Bdellovibrio sp.
GTTGATCTCCTGGACGAGTTCCGCGGTGCGCTGGATGTCCGGGACGAGCTTCGTGAGCAGCTGATCGGCCCGAGCTACGGCCTCAACGTCCGCGACGAAATTCAGCTGGAGCGGAAAGAGGACATGAAGAAGCGGGGCCTTTCCAGCCCTGACATCGCCGACGCCCTGGCACTCACCTTCGCCTACACCGTGATCTCCGCGCAGAACGCTGACGACGGGAAGCCGGCCGAGGCGGTATATGAGTATGACCCCTTCGCAGAGAAAGCGATGGCCGCCTGATGTTCGACTCACCACAAGCCCCGACGCCGATTCCGGCCCCGAATCCGCCGAGCTACGCGAATGCGAGCGTGCGCTCCAGCGCCCTGCGGGCCCGGCAACAGGCGTTCTCTACGACGATGATGACAGGCGGCCAAGGCGTGACCCAGCCAGCCAATACCTACGGGAAGCAACTCTTTGGCCAATAAGCTGCATCGACTTCCGAGCGCGGAACTAACGTCTGAAGTGGCGTTACATATGGTGCTGGAACACAAGCCGAAGTCGGTTGTGATCGCGTATTCGGATCACGAGGGCAACATATATCTAACTTGGTCCAATCAGACGTCGGCAGAGTTTGCTTGCAAAACCGTTTTTCTTCTCGGTAAAGCCCAGGATGTCGTTAATGGCAACTGAGCTGACCAAGCTAAACGCCACGCTTGAGGCCCTTCGGGCTGATCGCTACTCGTGGATGGCGCACTGGCTTCAGCTTGCCAACTTTATCCTGCCGCGCCGGTATATGTGGTTAGTCCCGACAAGCCAGACGCTCCGGGGGCAGCCACTGAACAACTACATCATCGACAGCACCGGCACGATCGCGGCTCGGACCTGCGCCAGCGGTATGCTCGCCGGGATTGTCTCGCCGAGCCGGCCTTGGTTCAAGGCAAAGCTACAAGGCTTCACCAACTCCGACACGTCAAACCCGGTTAGCCTTTGGCTCGCCGAGGTCGAGAAACGAATGCTCCGGGTGTTCGCCGAGTCGAACTTCTACGATTCCGTCGGCACCCTATTCATGGATCTCGTAGTCTTCGGCACCGCGCCGATGATCGTTTACGAGGACTTCGACGACGTTATCCGCTGCTTCAACCCCTGCGCGGGCGAATACTTCGTCGGCAGCAGCCCTCGGCTACATATCAACCAGTTCTTCCGTGAGTTCACCTACACCGCAGACCAGCTGGCGGAAGAGTTTGGTGAAGAAAACCTGTCCACAAACGCACGGAATTTGCTTCGCCAGCCCGGCGGCGGTCAGCGTCAGATCGTAGTCTGCCACGCCATTCGGCCAAACCGCGGAGAGATGCCAGCCCGGTTCAGCGAGTGCGAGTATTACTGGGAAAAAGGCCAGCCAAAAGGTTCTGACGGCAACGACCTCTTCCTCCGTAAGCGCGGCTTCTTCGAGCCACCGTTCGTCTGCCCCCGCTGGGACACTACCGGCAACGACTCCTACGGTCGCAGCCCCGGTATGGACGCCCTCGGTGATATTAAGCAGCTCCAGCAGGAGACGAAGCGGAAGGCGCAGGCCCTGGATAAAATGGTGAATCCACCACTCGTCGGCGACGTTCAGCTGAAGAACCAGCCGGCCACGCAGATTCCGGGCGGCATTACTTACGTCGCCGGGGCGAACAATGTAGGGCTTAAGCCCCTATTCCAGGTCATGCCGCCGGTCCAGGAAATCATGCTGGACATTCAGGAAATCCAGCAGCGCATCCGCACGATCTTCTTCAACGATCTGTGGCTGATGATTTCGCAGCTGCAGACCGTGCGCAGCGCGACCGAGATCGACGCCCGCCGGGAAGAGAAGCTGATCATGCTCGGGCCGGTGTTGGAACGCTTTCACAACGAGGCCCTGGACCCGCTCATCAACCGGACCTTCAACATCATGCTCCGGGGTGGGCTACTGCCCGAGGCGCCGGAGGAAATCCAAGGTAGCGTCCTTCAAATTCAGTACACGTCGATGCTCGCCACAGCCCAAAACGCAGCGGCCACGGCCAGCATCGAGCGGTTGTTCGCCCAGGCCGGATCGCTCGTCGCGGTTCAGCCGGACGTGATGGACAATATCGATGTGGACGAGGGCCTGGCTGATTACGCTGAGAAGCTCGACGTGCCGCCTAAGATCATCCGCTCGGTTGAAGAGGTCGCTATGATTCGCGAGATGCGGATGAAGCAGAAGCAGCAGCAGGACGCACTTCTCGCCACGGACGCTTTGGCCAAGGCCGGCAAGACAATGTCGGAGACCGACGTAGGCGGCGGCCAAAATGCGGTGCAGATGATGCTTGGGTGAATGCAGTGATTGATACCCATCGTTCGCCGGGCGGGCAGTAGGTATGGATACCTCGGACCCGAAAACGCATCGGCAGCTCAAGCAGCGGCAGAAGCTCGCTGAGACCGAGCGCTCGCTCACGATCAAGGCCGTGATGGCCTCGAAGGGCGGCCGGGCCTGGATCTACGACATGCTTTCGCGGGCGCACATCTTTTCATCGAGCATCGGCCAAACGCCGTACTTGACCTACTTCGCCGAGGGCGAGCGGAATCAGGGCCTTCAGCTTCTGGTAGCATGCGGCTATCGGGATCCCGAGCTTCTCGCTGAGGTCGAAGCCGCTTCACCCGAACTCATGACACAAATGCTTCAGGAGAGACAAGATGTCAACTGGATTGTCAGACGGACCAAAGACGGAAACGTCTCCGACGCTTATGACGGAGCCGACGGTGGAGACGAAGCCGGAGGCGAGTCCGCCTGAAAGCGACTCCGGCGCACCGGCGAAACCGGCTGAGCCAGCCGCACCGGCGAAGCCCGAGTCGCTCGCGACCGAAGCCGTCGTCGAGTTCAAGCCGGTCACAATTTCCGAGCTGAAGCTTCCCGAGGGCCTAACCCTCACCGAAGAGTCCGCCAAGACCTTCAACGAACTTTCGGCCGAGGGAAAGCTCGCACCCGAGATCGCTCAAAAGTTTCTCGACCAGCATCTCTCCGTCGTAAAGGCGTCGAACGAGAACGCGGTCGCACAAGTCACCCAGGCGTTCATCGACCAAGGTAACGCCTGGGCGAAGGAAATCCGAGAGGACAAAGCGTTCGCAGGAACGAAGTTGGCCGAAGCGCAACAGACCATTGCGAAGGCCTTCGATGTCTACGGAGACCCGAAGATCAAAGAGGCGCTTAACGCGACAGGGGCCGGAAACCACCCGGCCATCTTCCGCACCATCTACAACATGGCTAAGGCCGTGACTGAGGGTGGCGGCGTCTCGAAAGGAACCCCACCGGCCCCGGCGAAATCCGCGGCTCAGGCATTTTACCCGAACATGGCGGAGTAAAGCCACATGGCTACGATTGGAACTACCGCGCTAACCTACGCCGACTGGGCGAAGCGCGTTGAAGACGGCGGCAAGGCCTCTATGATCGTGGAGCTGCTTTCGCAGACGAACGAAATTCTCCTCGATATGCTTACGTTGGAAGGTAACCTGCCGACCGGACATAAAACCACTGTGCGAACCGGTCTCCCGACCTCCGCATGGCGCGCCTACAACGCCGGCGTCCCGACCTCGAAGTCCACCACGGTTCAGCTCATCGCAAGCTGTGGTAACCTTGAGGCCGAGTCTCAGATCGACGTGGACATCGCAGCCCTGAACGGCAACAGTGCCAATTTCCGCTTGACGGAAGTGGCGCCGTTCCTGGAGTCGATGAACCAGACGATGGCGACGACGCTGATCTACGGCAACGAGGCCGTCAACGCCGACCGCTTCACTGGGCTCGCCCCGCTCTACAACACGGTGACTCCGGCCACGGCGCAGTCCGCCTACAACGTGATCGACGCCGGCGGGACTGGCTCCGACAATACCTCCATCTGGATCGTTTGCTGGGGACCGAACACTGTCCACGGCATCTTCCCGAAGGGCAAGGTTACCGGCCTAACCCACGAAGACAAGGGCCAGCATCGTGTCTACGACGCCAGCAACAACCCGTATTGGGCCTGGATCGATCATTATAAGTGGGAACTCGGCCTCGCCGTTCGCGACTGGCGTTTCGTCGTTCGTATCTGCAACATCGACGTGTCCGACCTCGCCACCGGCTCGGCCGCGAATCTCATCAATCTGATCATTCGCGCCCTTCGCCGGATGCCGGTCACGCCAGTTTCGGCCAGCCCGGTTCAGGTCTCTGACGCACCGTCAATCTCGGCCCCGATGGGCCAGACGGCGATCTACTGCAACCGGGTGGTCAGTTCTTATCTCGATTTGCAGGCGACGAACAAAACCAACGTCCTGTTGAACCTGACCGAGTTCCACGGCCGGCCGGTCACCGCCTTCCGCGGTATCCCGGTCAGGACCGTGGACGCCATCCTCAACACCGAAGCCCGCGTGGTCTAAGGAGCACACAATGATTCTCGACGCACTACTTCAGTTCAGTGTTGCTCAGGCCCCGACCACCGGGACCACGGTGAGCACGAACGTGATTGACCTCTCCGTCGCTCGCGATATGGGAGTCGGAGACGATCCCGGCATCAAAGTCCTTTGCCGGGTCTGCACCGCCTTCACTTCAGGCGGCGCCGGGACCCTTCAGGTCCTCGTCCGCGGTTCGACTGACAACTCCACGTTCTACACGATGGCGCAGTCGATCGCATACGCCTTGGCCGCGCTTACCGTTGGAGCGGAGTTGATCAACATCAACCTGCCTTCGCCGGGCGCTGGTCAGGCCGTGCCGAGGTATCTTCGCCTCGAGTACGTGATCGCCACGGCGGACATGACTGCTGGCGCGATCAACGCCGATCTCGTCCTCGACCGGAATGCGACTCGCGCATATCCGGCCGGCATCAACATCGCTAACTGAGGAGGGCGAAAATGGAAGCCTTTCAACTTGCCGGCCAGTGGCGCTTGCTCGACGTTCATTTCCTTTGCGAGCAGCTGCTCCCGATCGGCACCATCGTAGGGGAGGGGACACCATATCCCCTCCTTTACATGACCAAGCCGAGCACTTTTATGGAGCCGGCTGATAAGGCCGCTGAGGCCATCGCCCCGGATAAGCGCCCGTTGTTTTCAGCCCAACAGGGCTCAGCACAGGGCGCGAAGCTGGCAGCGATCCACGGCGATCCGACGACGATTAAGGCCGTTCCAGCAAAATTGGCTGAAGCGGTTCCGGCCGTTCCGGCGAAGAATTAACCGAAGCCCCGCGGAGGCGAAGATGAAAACCATTCTGACTGCCCTGGGACTAGTCCTTTTCTCCGCGGGCGCTTTGGCTCAGCCGGCCAACACTCAAGTCGCCGGGTGCCTTTATCAGGCGAGCCCGGCGACGACTACGGACAATACGTTTGCCGCAGTTCAATGTGATGTGAACGGACGGCTGCTCGTCACGCCGGGGTCGTCGGCGGCTGCGACTGCCGCTGCGACGATCACCGGCTCAGGCGCAGCAGCCAACAGTCTCGTGCTGAAAGCGTCGGCCGGGAACCTTTTCAGCGTAACCGCGACGAACCTAACCGCGACAGCTGGTTTCCTCGTTGTGCTCAACGCGACCGCGGCCCCGGCTGATGGAGCGATCGTCCCATTAGCCTGTGTCCCCGTCGCAGCAAATGGCACAGCGACAATCTCCTACCCAACGCCAGCCCGTTTCACGACCGGCATCACAGTTGTCATCACCTCCGCCGTGACCTGCTACACCAAAACCACTGGAGTCGTAACCGCCTTCATTAGCGGCACGGCCCTGTAAGGGAGCACGCAGATGCCCTTCGGCGACCTCGGCATTGTCGGATACTGGAACGCCGCGACGAATGATCGCGGGCTGAAGTCCGGCAAGGGCATTAAAGGCGAAGCCTACATTGTCAACGTGGCCGGAACGACGAGTATCGACGGCAACGCTGATTGGAATATCGGCGATGTTATCACCTTCGGGCCGGATTACTGGATTAAGCTTTCGGCTGGGAACATCGGGCCGGAGACACAGGTTTTCGAAACGACGGAAGAGGCGATCGGTGCGACGCTAGCCGATGGCGTTGAGTTTGTTATTACTTACGGGTACTACGAGCCAGGCGACCTCGGTCAAGGCATGTTTAAGGTCGTCCTCGCCGACCCGACGCCAGTGCCCTCGATTCTCTTCGCTGGCGGAAAATACGGCGAGTATATTAACGATATAATTCGCTTTGAAATGTTTGGCGGTACTCCAATCGGGAGTGGAAATCCGCTTACACACCCGGATCAGCGAGCTTATGTTGCTGCCGGTTTCGCAGCCTCTGATGCGATGGTTAGGCCGATTGAGTCAGATGGGGCATGGCCGATTAACAGTGCTTTGCCAAACCCGCTGTGGAACCATACGCTGAACATAACCACTGGCCCCGGCTTTCAAATCTATGCTCGCTATCCTCAGGCCGCGGATGAGGCCATCATCAATGTCGGTGTTATGGGTATTCAGCATGTTGGACAGTTTACAGTTCAGACTCAATCTGACTTGGTCGGCGGTATCGGTATCCGGCATAAGAATCCTGTAAACACTGCATCAGTTGGTTTGAATAATTGGGACTCACTTTGGATCGGCGGGGTCAATCACGTTAAAGCCCTCGTTATCGACGGTCGACTTAACGTGACTCCGTCGAACGGTGCGGTTGGAGCCAGGAATTTTAAGATCAATAAACTCACCGCCTTCAATGACGTTGATCTTCTCGGAGTGAAATTCCTCGAGATCGGCGATCTCCAGATGGGCGGCGGCACGCTGAATATGGATGCTGACGACGCCGTTATCTACACCGACGGCGTTCAGGTCAACGCTGGTAAGATCGCCAGTATCCGTTTCGGTGAGACTCGACGGAGTTTCTTTGAGGGCGATTGCCTCGGCATTTGCTACAACACTAGCGCCGAAGTCTTCCCAACATATAACCCTGTCACAGCATACGCACTCAACGATGTCGTGTACTACCCCACGACTTGGAAATACTATCGTTCGCTCAGCGGCGGCAACACCGGCAATACTCCGTCGAGCAGCCCGGCATTCTGGACCGAGTCTTTCAAAAAACGCGGTTCGCTTTTCTGCAATGTCCGAGGCCGGGTCGCCGGAGTTTCAGAAACAAATTGGCTTACGCAGCGGTATAACTCGATCACTGGTGAATGGCTTGGGCCGTTGACGGATGAGAACGGGAATAAGAGTTATTCCTGCACGGATATGCAGAAGGGTACGATTGTTGCCCGGAGATTTGACGTTAACGGAACAAACGGCTGGGAACTCTACGCTGATGGCCGAATTATGCGGCAAATTACTTCCGCGACAAATGGCATTGGCGTTAAGGTTTTAAACATTAACGACACCGCAGATAATAATCTTGCGGGTCCGACGTTTGTCGGGGCTGATTATCTTATTAAAACCGGCAACGTAAACTCTCTAGGGCTAAACGCTCCGGCAACTCAAATCTATGATCTCCAGGCCAATTGGGACCTCGTAACTCCATTTAGAATCAACTGCGTCGCCAAACTTATTGCCGAGCCGGCGATCGGTTCCGATGTAATAAACCTGCAATCGCTGTCATTCACACTCCAGATTTGGGGGACTGCAACGGTATGACCAGCTCAATCGTCACAACCGATCCTCCAGATGGGACACTCTGGAGAAATCTTGGAACGAATCTTCGCCTGAACTGGACCCGTGCGGCGAACGATATTAATGCGCTGCAAGCGGCGACGGCTGACGTGCTGTTGAAGACTGGCGGCACGATGACGGGGGCTTTTATCTCCGCCAACGGCACAGCAGCTTTACCGTCGATCGGAGTTGGAAGCACTAATAAAGGATTATATCATTACAGCGCGAATGTCGTCGGTTTCTCCGCCGGCGGCGTGGTCATAGGCGGATTTTTCTCAGCCGGAGTGTGGGTAGAAACCGCTAGCACCTATGGAACTTACTACGGCAGTGCAGCAACTGTTAATTACGCGAATGCGACAGCTGGTTTTCCGACTGAGTTTTCAGGTAATAGATCGCGCGGAACAATAGCCTCAAAATCGGTCGTCATTCAGAATGATCAGGTTCGCGCTGACTATGCCCGCGCATGGGGCGGGATAACATGGCGTTCTGCCGGTATCCAGCTTTACACGGTTATCGCTGCGACGCCCAGCGAAACGGATATGCAGACGCGATGGGAGCTTTATATCGCCGCGTCGGGCTCCGGCTCCGCCACAGTATTTTTACGGTGTGAGCACGCCACAGGCCTTTCAATTTACGGCACAAACGTCTTCCTCGACAATAATCGCCTCTTTCGCCTACGTGTTTATACCGTGGCGACATTACCTGCGGCTGGGACAGCAGGTCGCCGCGCGGCTGTGTCCGACGCAACAGCACCAACATTCCTCGGAACCCTTGTCGGTGGCGGGGCGGTGAATACTCCCGTTCATGATAACGGCGCGGCCTGGGTTTCTGGATAGGAGACAGACATGGGTGAAGTATTTATCGACGAGTTCCTTTACCGTTTCCGGCCACTTGAGTCAGGGGCCTGGCATGTTACGCTGGCTGAATGGCGCAAGCGCAGCGACGGTCGGATCATCGTCGAGGACCATCGCACACTGACACCGGAGCAGGCCGAGAAAGAGGGCTTTCCATTTCCGAAGGTCCTTGAAACTATCAATCTCGATGTACTGAAACAAGCAGATGCGCTTCGTGAGATGTACGCGGCGCTTGAAGCTGAATATAAAGCATATAAGGATAAAGCTGAGGCTGATCTTGAAGCAGCTCAGGCAGCTTATATCGAAACGCAGAAAGCCATTGAAAATCTTCAAACGGCTGTGGCTGAGCTTAAGAAGCAGCTTGAGCCGCAGGTCGAACCGGAAAAGGAAGCCGATGAAACCGCTCCCGAAACAGTCTGACGTTCTCGCCTGTACGTCGGTCTACGGCAATCCGAAAGGGAACCGGCCGGATCAGGCGTCAGTTGCTTGGCAACGGGCGAATCTTGTTCGGCTCGTTCCGCCGTTTACGATGACTTATGCTGGGACGCCAATCAAGTCAATGGCGATTCATAAGTACTGCAAAGAACACTTCGAGCATTTTCTGGAACTTGTTCGGGGCGCGGCCGAGCGAAAGCAATCGACGCTGGACTTTTGGGGTGTTAGCCGGTTCGGCGGCTCATTCAACTATCGTCTGATGCGAGGCGGGAACGTTCTGTCTATGCACTCGTTCGGCTGCGCGATCGATCTTGATCCGGCGCGGAACGCATTGAAGGACAGCACGCCACGCTTTCTCGAATTTCCTGCTCTGGTCGACGCCATCCGCAAAAGCGAACTTGTTTGGGGCGCGGACTGGAATGGCGATGGCCAGACAGCTGACACGCGGACGTGGGACGGAATGCACTTTCAAGCAACTCAACCGCTGTAGGAGTTCGTATGACTAATGCTCAAATTTGGGATTGGATTGAGAAGGCTCTTCGAGGCTTTCTTTATGGCCTTTCCGGCTGGTTCCTTTCGTGGGGCCTAACGCAGAACGATTACAATCTCGTCGTATCTGCAATTATCGCGGCAGCAAATGCTGCTTGGACAATTTGGTCGAATCGCCGTGAGGCACAGATCAAACGGACTGACGCTTTGCCAGGCGTGGCGGGCGTCATTCTGAATGATGTAAAGTTAGCCAACACCATTCCCTCTACGACAGTTGTACCGCAGGGCTCAGTCGCAGCTAAGGTACTTGCCGCTCCAGGAGGGAATCTATGAAACCGCTCGTATTTATTCCAGCATTGGTCTTAGCTGGCTGCATCACCATCAACGATCGTGTGGCTGAGGGCGACAAATTTCTTCGAGACAAATGCGGCTACGCCCAGGCCGCACTCGTCATATTCGAACTTGGCGCACTCGCCGGTGTTCCGGGCGCGGCGCCTTTAGCCATAACCACAAGTGAGGCGTATGACGAGTTTTGTAAACAAAAACCAGTAACGAATATCATTGCCGCGAAAGCTAAACTCGAAAGACTAATCGTGATCGCCCGCAACTTTAACAAGTAATCGAGGTCGCGATGTCTAAACTGTCGGATAGTATGCCATTGTTTAAGTGGGAATTAAACGCAGGGCATCTGCTGACTTTCGCCGTCACGGTAACTATGCTTATTGTTTATGTGATTAGACAAGAAGCGAAAACAGCTGAGGTTGAGCGTCGGTTGATTGCGTCGGAACAGCAAGGTATGGTTTATGTTCCACGGCTTGAAGCATTGCTCGCCTCGAATCAGTTACAAGATGAGCGGATTAGTAATATGGCTGCAGCGATTGCGCAGATACGTCAGGTTGGAGCGGAAGGTTCGAGTAATCAAAATCGTGTTAATACTGAAATTCTTTCGAAGATGGGTGACGTTCGTGAAAGTGTCGCGAGAATTGAGGCAAGAATGGAAGCGCTTCTTTCAATTCGGCCACAGAATAACCTATCTGGAGCGCGGTAAATGACCGAAGTCGATCTCGCTAACCGGGCCCTTGGCGCCATTGGCGCTCGCACGACGATCACATCGTTGGTTGAAAACTCACCGGAGGCGATTGCCTGTGCGAGAGAGTTCGCGCCGGCTCGAGACGAGCTTCTGCGGAAGGCTCATTGGGATTTCGCGAGGAAGGCGATTAACGGGACTGTGCTGAAAAGTGCCCCTGGAACGCCAGGCAATACTGATCCGGCGACTGCGATTTGGGTACCGGCGACTCAGCCGCCTCTTCCGTGGCTTTTTGAGTATCAGTACCCGAGCGATTGCATGCAGGTCCGGCGAATCGTTCCACAGCTTACAAGCATGATGGGGCTGTCGACGCCGATCTTTACGAACGGGCGTTACGCTTATCCAGTGAACCCAAACACGGTTTTCGTGATTCCGTTCGTGAAGGCCTATGATACGAGCCTCGCGCAGACGGTCATCCTCACGAACCAGTACCAGGCGATTATCGAATATACTTTTAAACAAACGGCCGTGGCGTTTTGGGACTCGATGTTCACCGAGGCTTTCGTTATTCTTCTCGCGACGAAGATCGTGTTTGAGCTGACTGGTAAGGTCTCGATCACGAGAGATGCGATGGAACGGTATATGTTTCTCGTCGAACAGGCCCAAGCCGCGGACGCGAACGAGGGCCTCACGATCTGGAACACTGAGTCTGAGTTCATTGCAGCCCGAACCTATGGTGACGGAGAGCTCTATTGACCACCGCTGTAATCCAGCCGTCATTCGCCAGCGGCGAAGTCAGCGCGACCCTATACGGCCGAGTCGATCTCGCGAAGTATCGGGCCGGTGTGGCGTTGGCCTATAACTTCTTCGTGGATTATCGAGGTGGGATTAGCAACCGGCCCGGCACGCAGTACATTCAGCAGGTCTATAAGTCGAACAAGGCGGCCCGGCTGATTGAGTTCAAGTTCGGGAATGATCAGAATTATATTTTGGAGTTCGGGGATTTTTATCTCCGGATTTACTTGCACGGAGCTGGGCTGCTTGAGACAGGTCAGACCATCACCAATATCGCTGGAAATCCGGCTACAGTCACAGTAACGGCTCACGGCTTTTCCAATGGTGATTGGGTCTATCTTGCCAACATCGTCGGGGCGGCCGGCACGTTCCTGAACGGGAAGACTGTTGAAGTCTTCAACGTCACTGCCAATACTTTTCAGATGAAAGACCTTCGCGGAGCGACAATTGGCTCAGTTGGGGCCTATACGAGCGGAGGCAACGCGGCACGGCTTTACACGGTAACTACGCCATGGGCGGCCGAAGATTTAGCCCTGCTCAAATACACTCAGATTTACGACGTAATGACTATCGTCCACCGGGACTATCAGCCCCGCACGCTTTCGCGGATGAGCGCTTCGCTTTGGCAGATCGACACGGTTGACATTGGCACTACTGCCACACCGCCAACCGGACTAACGCTGGCGACGAGTGGAGCCGGAACGGTTTACTATTCTTACACCGTGACCTCCGTGAACGCCCTTGGTGAAGAAAGTCAGGCGGCCGATCCAGAGCAGGTCGCCAGTGTTAATATCGGGACTACCAACGGGACGATCACAGTCACCTGGAACACCGTGGCCGGGGCGATCGCCTACAACGTTTACAAGGCCCAGCTTTCAACCGACGGTGAAGTCCCTATCGGATCGCAGCACGGCTTTATCGGGACGGTCTACGGGTTGGAACTGAAAGACCCGAATATCGTTCCAGACTTCACGACGACGCCGCCAACTCATGACGATCCTTTCGCTGTGAGTGAGGTCGAGTCCCTGACTGTGACGAATGGCGGGAGTGGATACAGCCTTGATCCGACCGTGGCGATTGTAGACGGGACCGGGACTGGAGCGGTTTTTAAGGCCGTTGTCGTGGCTGGCGTGATTCAGGGCTTTATTAAGATTAACGGAGGTGAAGGCTACACCGCGCCGACCGTGAATATCACTGACGGAACCGGAACGCTGGCAACAGCCACAGCAACGGTCGGGGCAACCACAGGTACCTGGCCCTCGGTCACGAACATCTTTCAGCAACGACAAATCTACGCCGCCTCCGATAACCAGCCACAGACACTGTGGGCCAGCCGACCGGCGCAATACGACAACTTCGACATTTCCAATCCAGTCGTTGACAACGACGCTTATACTTTCACGCTCGCCTCGAAAGAGCTGAACGTGATTAAGTCAATGGTGGCGATGCCGGGTGGGCTGGTGATTTTGACGGCCGGTGGAGCATGGCAGTTGTCGGGCGGCGGAGAAGGGTCTCCGATCACGCCGACGAAGGTTTCGGCCACGCCACAGGCCTATAACGGTTGCAACGATATGCAGCCTATTGTTATTAACTACGAGATTTTGTATGTGCAGGCGCAGGGCGGGATTGTCAGGAACCTGTCATACAGCTTCGTCGTTAATATCTACACCGGCTCGGACATGACAGTCCTGGCAAACCATCTTTTTGCGAACCATACGCTTGTCGACTGGACCTACGCCGAGGAGCCGTTCAAGCTCGTCTCCGCCATTCGAGACGATGGCGTTATGCTAACGCTCACATTCCTGAAAGAGCAAGAGGTCTACGCCTGGACCCAGGACCAAACGCTCGGGTTTTATAAGTCCATCAACAGCGTCCGTGAAGGCACAACAAACGCGGTTTACATGATCGTTCAGCGGCAGATCGAAGGAACTTGGTATCAGTATATCGAGCGTCGGGCGTCGAGATTTCTGGCGAATGCGGAGGACGCTTGGTTTCTGGACTCAGCTTTGGAATACCCGATGATCTATCCAGCCGCTGGTATTACAGCTAGCTCTGCCTCAGGCATCGTCATCTTCCAGACTGATGCTTCAGCTTTCGGTGGTTGGATCGCTGGCGATGTTCTTCGCATGGGCGGAGGCCGGGCGACACTGACGACAGTGGCCGACACGGACACGGCGCAGGGCACCTGGACGATCGAGCCAACAAACCTGATGTCAAACGGTATTCCAGGCCCGGTTACAGAAGGTAATTGGACCCTTTCCCGGCCGGTCACGACTGTCACTGGGCTTGACCATCTCGACGGGCAAACGGTTGGCATCTATGCTGACGGACTTACTCGAGCCACAGCTGTTGTCGACGCCGGCTCGGTTACGATCTCGCCAGCCGCGACGAAGATCATTGTCGGACTTCCGTATTACAGCCGGTTTCAAACGTTGCAGATTGATACCGGTGACCCGACGATTCAGGGAAAGCGGAAGAAGCTGCCTTCAGTCACCATTCGTTTGAATGACTCAAAGGCTGGAAAATATGGTTTGGCCTTCGCCAATATGTTCCCGATTAAGATCGACGGTCAGTTGCAGGACGCAACCGAAGTTGGCTTGATCTCCGGTGATGCTACTGTTCGACTGCCTGGTTTATGGGACACTCACGGTCAAATCTGCATCGAGCAAACGGAACCGCAGCCCATTACCATCCTCGCTGTTATCCCTGATCTTGTCACTGGTGACGACAATGCGCCCTGAGATTCGTTTGGCCCGACTAGAGGATTGCGAAGCGCTGGCGACGCAACTGCGCCCTCGTGATCTTGCTACGGCTAAAGGCTTCGGGCTGGATGCGACGCTGATGCTAAAGTGGGGTGTGCGGAACTCAGCCGAGGCCTGGCTCGGGCTTGGCGACGGACAGCCGCTTTGCATGATCGGAGTGGATAACCCGAATATGCTGACAGGCGAGGCGAATCTATGGTTCGTCGGGACGGAGAATATTCAGGGCTTTACCTTCGCTCGCGAGAGCTATAAATTTATCGAGTATCTTAAAGGTCGATACTCCGCCCTCTACGGTCACGTCGACGTGACCTTCGAAAAATCAATCCGCTGGCTCGTGTGGCTCGGCTTCAGCATCGGGGATGAGACGATGAAAGCAACGACGCTTGTTCGCCGGTTTCACCTGGAGGCCCGCTGATGTTTGCACCTTTACTTGCAGGACTTGCAGGTCTTTCAGCCGGGGCGGCCAGTGGTATGGGTCTTGCTGCCACGATTGGGTCTTCGGTTCTTGGAGCCGTGGGCGGCATTATGCAAGGTGTAGCGGCGAAACAATCAGGGGACTATCAGGCCGCTGTGGCCCGGAATAATGCGACTATGGCGCGACAGGCCGCGGATATTGAGTCTGCGAAAGGCGCACAAGATGCGCAAGCGCAGGATCAAAAGAATAAAGCGCTGCAAGGGGCGCAGGTCGCAGCCTTGGCCGCCTCGGGTGTGGATATTACGAGTGGGTCGCCTTTAGACCTGCAGGAAAGCTCAGCGAAGGTCGGCCGGCTGGACACACTCACGACCCGGTATAACTCAGATAAGCGAACAAACGCGCTGCAGAATCAGGCGCTGCAATTCGACGCCGAGGCCGATGTGCAGAAAGCCAAAGGGAACTACGGCCTCCTTGGCGGCTTTATCTCCGCCGAGTCTAGCATTCTCGGAGGCGTATCGAGCTTTTCGGATAAATGGACCGCTTATAAAAAGGCAGGTGTCTAATGGCGCTGCAAATTCCGTATTCGTCTACGCGAGGGGTTGGGCTGGAGTCGCCGAGCCCGGCTTATGATAATCGTAGAGGGGCTCCGGAAGAGGCCTTTGGTGCTGGTGTCGGCCGAGCGGTTGTAGGGCTCGGTCAGTCAGTTGACCGCCTTGGCGACAGCATGGTTCGATCGGACTTGGTGCTGAAGGCGGATGCGGTTGAGCGAGAGAATTTGAATAGATCTACGGACTACGTTCAATTCTCAAATCAAGAACAAGAATTGCTCGCAAAGGCGAAGCGTGAAGTCACTGGCACGGACGCCTATGGCTTCGTCGATACTTACATGAAAGGACTGAACGAGCGGATCGCTGCAAGGCAGGCTACCGTTCGGCCGCAGGATAAAGAAAAGTGGAATCTGGAGTACGAGAAGCTCCGGGCCACGCAGCATCGTCAGGCGTTTGGCGCTGAGATCGAAACGCGGGATGCGACTCAACAGACTCGGATGAAGAGCAGCTTCGACACGCTCGGGAAACAGATTGAGGATGATCCGACTCGGCGGGATTTTTATATCTCGAATGGAAACCAGACAATCGACGCGACCAACTTTCCACCGGCCGTCAAAGAGCAACTAAAGAAAACATGGAAAGATCAGGCGACGTATATCTATGGCTCGTCGATGGCGAGGAAAGAACCGTTGGCGGTTCGTGAAGCGCTTTCACCGGCCTCAGATCAAGCGATGGAGCTGCTTCGAAAGTTTGAGGGCTTCAAAACTTCGACCTATTGGGACGTGAACGCTCATCGCACCGGCTACGGCTCCGACACTATAACTCGTGCTGATGGAACAGTTGAGCGGGTCGAGAAGGGTTCTGTAGTCTCACGTGAGGATGCCGAGCGTGATCTTCGTCGTCGAGTTGGACAGTCGGAGACAAAGGCCTCAGAGCAGACTGGACGCGAAGCTTGGGATAAAATGTCGGCGAGTGCGAAAGCTGCGCTTACGTCGATCACTTATAATTACGGAAAATTGCCTGAGGGCGTTGTTGCTGCTGTTCAAACTGGCGATCGGGAGAAGGTGGCTCAGTCCGTTGAACGATTAAAGGCCCATAACGAAGGTGTAAACTCCGGGCGCCGGCAGCAAGAAGCTGATATTATTCGGGGCGGTGGATCGAGAGATCAGCTGGCTGCGTTGAACGATCTTCCTCTACAACAGCGTGATCAGCTTCGTGGTGCGGCTGAGCGGACGATTAAGACGAATGAAGCGGCTGAAGCGACTCGAACTCAGGAGCAGTATAATGGCTGGTTGAATGGATTTCAGATTCAACTGAGCAATGGCTCGGCCGGACGAGAAGAGATCAATAACGCTGTCGCGACGGGACGGCTAACTGAGTTTAATGATATTCAGAAGCTTTTGAGCATTGTGAATAAACGGGAAGAGGCTGGGTACTATACAACCACCGGAAATGCTGCGTTGCAATCGCCTGGAACCGCCTGGAACCCGTTCGATAAAGAACAGCAGAAACAGGTGAATGCTGTTTACGATGCTCAGGTCGGGCCAGATAGGGCAAAGAACCTTGGCAACGGGCTGAATCTTTGGAACAAAACGAAGATCATTCCTGAAGCTATGGCCACGACTCTCCGAGGCGCCTTAATCAGCACCGACGGGGCTACGATGATGAGAGCGCTGCAGGTTGTGTCCTCAATGTATACAGCGGACCCGAATGCGTTCGCCGCAGCCGGGCCGGCAAAGGCCGATTTGGAAGAGGCGGCCACGGCCTTCAATCATAAGATCAACGACCTCGGCTATACTGCCCGCGAAGCGGCGCAGCAGATTGCTCAGATGAATGATCCTGAGCACAAGGCGAAGATGAAGGTTAAAGACGATGATCTGAAAAAATTCAAAGATGATATTCTGAAAAACACGATGAGCAATATCACGAGTCCGTTCAGCAATCCTGACGCGTACTTGATCTTTAACCGAAGTGTCCAGGTTGGCTCAGGCCAAGCCCAGCGCACCGGCATCACCAACATTTTCACCGAATTGGCCTACGACAATTATGCGAAGCACGGCGATCGCGCTCTTGCGATCTCGCAGGCACAGCAAAAGATGTCCTCGATGTTCGGTGTGACGAATGGAGTGCTGAGGCAGTATCCGCCGGAGAAAGCGGCTGGATACCCGGCCCTGCCGGACGGGACGAAGAGCTATATCTACCAGCAAGCGGCTGACGATCTCTTCGCGAAGGAGGGAATTAAGGTCAATCCGAAGGATATAACGCTGGTGCCGATCCCATACACAGCCGAGGCGTTTCGTAACGGAGAGCCAGTGCCGTATGCGATCACTTATAAGAAGGAAAATGGTGTGGCTGGAATCGTGCTTCGAGACGGAGTGAATCCGCTTCCGTGGTCGGCGGACTTTAACAAGGCGCTTGAGACCTGGCGAATGACCGCCCCGGTTAAAATGGAAGCGATTCGATCGCAGGACCGTATATGGGACTCGATGTCAGGAGTAGAAAACCCGATCCCGCCAACGCGGAATACTGATACGCCGAAGCCGGCGACCCAGCCATCAGCCGGGCCGTTCCCTGAAGGCACCGTTCGCTTCCGTCGAGGGCCGGCGTTCCAGAGTCAGGCTGAGAGGAAATTCTGATGGGCTTTTATGAACAGGAAACCACGCCCTCGCTTATTCCTGAGATCGACAAGCGGCTAATGGCCGGGTCGATGACGCTGGACGTGCCAGTTGGCCAGCCGGCGCCCTCGTATATGAGTCAATTTGTGGCAGGGTTTTCGAGGCAAAATGAGATCGTTTCGCTCTTGTCTCGAAAGGACACTGGTGTCGACAACGGCCTGGACCCGGCCTACAACGCTTGGGAAGATATTAAAGGGACTGAGTTTGAACCGTATTGGGAAAGCTTCGCGCGGGTTAATAACCGCCAGTACGGCGCTGCGATGAAACAGCAAATACTGATGGAACGGAATATGACGAGGACGCTTGAGGCGTCGGGCTTCGTTGGGACTTTTGGGGAGATCGTTGGTGGACTCGCCAGCCCGATCACTTTCATTCCGGGGGCTGGGCTGCTGAAGGCCGCTAAGGGTGGCTGGAACGTCGTCGGCTCGGCTGCACGGATTGGCGGCGCCTCGGCTGTTGGTACAGCGATCCAGGAAGGGATTCTGCAGGGCACGCAGGAAACGCGAACGAAGGTGGAAAGCGCCGAAGCGATCGGATTTAGCTTTGTTCTCGGCGGACTGCTCGGTGGAGGCGTTGCCGGCTGGCTGAATAAAGGTGAGGTCGCGTTGGCGGAAAGAGGGTTTAAGCAACTGGAGGCGACGTTTAGTCAGCCGGAAGGTGTGCCAAAGGGCCTCGGCGCTGATGCTGTAGCGACGATCGAGTATACTCACGGCGATCTTTCCGCTGCCGGCCGAATAACCTCAGCGATGGTCGATCTTGTTCATCAGGTTAATCCTGGTACAAGGTC